>JAOUKG010000426.1 GCA_029882725.1 Cyclobacteriaceae bacterium | reverse complement strand
ATGGAGCCATGGCGGTTTGATTACCTTATTCAATATTTTCGATCACCCTAAAGATTATAAAGTGGCTTATGCGGGAGTGCCTGTGAGTGATTTAATTGCCAGGATGGGATATAAAACGCAAGGATACAGGGATTTGTATTCTGCTGATTTTCACATTGGAAAAACGGCCTATCAGGATGTTGAGGAATATAAAAAAAGGTCTCCGGCCTGGAATGCTGAAAAACTGCAAACCCCATTGCTTATACATACCAATACAAATGATCAGGATGTAAATGTGCTTGAGGTGGAACATTTAATCAAATCGTTGAAAGCCGCCAATAAAAAGTTTGAGTATGAGATTTATGAAGACATCCCGGGGGGACATACTTTCGATAGGATCGATACTCGTGAGGCTCAGGACATCCGTGTGAAAATATATAAATACCTGGCTTCTTACCTTCGTCCTGAAAGTCCCATAAATTCCAGGTCAGCGCTAAGAAAGGCTGCTTACAGGTGGTAGTTGGGATTGAAATCCGATGGTATCTCCAAATCAGGCATAAAGATCCGGAGGATCGGTTAATAATGTTCCCCGGGATTTCAATCCCGGGGCACTCAAATGTTCAAAAAAGATGCGCTAGTTTTGTTGCCATTGTATTTCAATCCAAAGGTGCGGCAGTTTTGTTAACACCGGATTTCAATCCGATGGTTGCGACAGTTTTGTTGACATCGTATTTCATTTCGATAGTTGCAATGGTTTTGTTCCCCGGGATTGAAATCACGGGGAACTTCTAATTTACAAAAAGACATTTAAACGTTAATTTAAAGATTTTACCTGCTATTTTTTTATTGGGTAAGTTAATTGTGTTACTTTTACCTTGTAAAAAAGTGCTTGCAGGCTAATAATGACATCATACGATAAAAGGATATTTTCTGTGCGAATATTTGTACCGGTAGTTTTTCTACTGGTTATTTTTTTGGGCTCCTGTTCCCAAAAGCTGGTTTGCCCTGCATATCAAAGTGCTTTTATTTTCGATACAGCTGCTTTAAAACGACAGTTCAGCTATTTTAAAAATGATACTCCAAAAATTTACGAAGTAAACCAGAATAAATTTCTTTTGGCAGAACCTGTTTCTTATCGTAAAAAAATGGCCGGTTTCCGGACCATTGAAATGTTGCCTATTTATCCCGTTATTCCTGATTCCCTTCAATTTGTTGGAGATGAGGAAATGAAAAATGAAATGGACGTGCAGGACAGTACAAGTACTGCTGCGGTAGAGGAAAAAGCCCCATTACACCCCGGGTTAATTGGCTCAAAATTTAATGTGGAACAGGAAATGTACATGTATTATTTCAGAAAAACGTTGGTTCTTCCTGATGTACGTGGCCAAATGGCCAAACCCGAGAAAAAAGGATTCTTTAAAAGATTGAAAGATAAAATTAAAAACATTTTCAAACGGAAAAAGAAGAAAAAGGATAAAGCAGCTGAAACCGAAGATGTAGATACCACACAAGAACCTAAAAAAGAAAAAGGAGGGCTGTTTGATAAATTTAAGCGAAAAAAACAGGCCGAAGTCGATCCTGATACTGAACCTGAAACCGTCCCGGATACCAATAATCCGGACATTAATAATTGATCGGGGAATTGACATAGAGATATCTCTACTGTCTTTATTTATTGGTTGCAAATCCTGATTCAGACAAATATATTCCATTCTAAAGACGATATCCTTTCCTGAATTTTCTGTGTATTTACGTCACAGAAAGTGAAGAAAAAGATAAAACTACCTCTCCTTTGAAATCACTTCCCCAATTCAGGCATCCCTGCCTCCACCCAACAACTAAACCAAAATGTAGCCGTCAAATAAATGGATTTACGCATTTGTCTTTCAACCATACCACTTAGTTCCGTATGGTAAAGAGTGCTGAATTTTTCTGAATAGGTTTTCACCAAAGTTGATCCCCTTCCTTCAAAGGTATACTTCTCATCGTCGGTCAATAAATTGGAAATCTTTTTTTCCATCAAAAGCACGCTGTCAACCGCGGCATGTGCCTCAATAATATTTTGCCATACATATCCATCCAGGTCTGGCCGGTAAGTGACAGGAGGGGAGAGGAGGATGTATTGTGAGCTGAATAACTCCGGCAACCTGGATTCCCAGAAACCGTGGATTCCATCCTGATTGGTTTTTTGACCATTATAATTGCTGGTGGTATGTAGTGGAACATTGGCATCTCCTAAATAATGTCCCACTTCAGTGGACAGTTTAATAATACGTTTCGTGTTTCTGGAACGAAAAGCCTCCGTTAGTTGGTATTTCATCAATCTGAGGTGCCAGGGAAGGATTCCTTGTTCATTATAAACACTTTTGGCTATGTGTTTTTTGAAAGTACCCCAGTAAACAGGTGAGGGAAACAAAAGGCTGTCGGGATATGTATCCATGTCTATAAAATGTCTGGCGCCTTCATCATTTACTGCGTAACGTCTTTTATCAGGATTTACAGCATTGACCTCAATGTAGTTGATATGAATTTTATAAAATGCCCGAAGAGGGTCCGGCAAGGAAAATATTGCCATTCGATTGATAAATTTATGTGAAAAAAATCCCCAATAATTACTTTTTGCTTGTATATTTGAGCCTGAAGCGCAAAACATCAAAAAAAAGATCAGAATATTAACAGATTTATACATTTTATAGAGGTTAAGTATTTGTGAATCGAAAATTATGTTTTACCTTTGCGCTCTTAAAAATATTGAATAAGAAAAAATGGCAAATCATAAATCAGCGTTAAAGAGGATCAGGGCCAACGAGGCAAAACGTGAGTTGAATCGTTATCAGCATAAATCAACCAGAACTCAAATCAGAAAATTGAGGGCTACTACAGATAAGACTGAAGCAGAACAATTGTTGAAGAATGTGGAAGCAATGCTTGATAAACTTGCAAAGAAAAATATCATTCATAAGAACAAAGCGGCTAATCAAAAGTCTAAATTGAATAAATTCGTTTCTTCCTTAGCATAAGGAGTTACGTCATAATAATATTTAAAAACCGCCTTAGTGCGGTTTTTTTTGTTATATAATATTTTAAATATATAATATGATTTTTTATATTCAAAATTATTTTGTGTCGAATCATCTAAAGTAGACTCAATTCCATTTACTTCTGGCATGTGTTTTTCATGTAGGGGGCTGCTAAAAAAAAGGATTCTTTAGCAAACAGGGAAAAATTTAAGAATTACAGCATTACAAGCGCATGGATTCGTAAAAGCTTTACAACTCTCTGGGGATTTACTTGACACCGGTAAATGGTATAAAAAGGCCTCTCCGCGTAACTCCCTTTATATTCCGTGTAAATCCGTGATTCAAAGCACCAGAAAGCTGCTCACAATCACTTTGTCCCTTCAGGAATTCACCGGGCCCCATATCTAAACTTTCTCTTCGTTCCATTTGGAGATGAGGAGTAACTTGTTGTTCTCAACATCCAGAATTGAAAAAGGACTTTCTAATTGGTTAATAATATCGCAGAATATATTTTAACAAAAAACAACTAACCAGCTAATTCCTAACATCCAACAAGGTCTAAACCCTCTAACCCACCCAAACCATTTTAAACGTTTAAAATCAATAAACAAACTAATAAAAGTTATATAATTGTTCTATGTACAATACACATATAACAATTAAAAACTGGGCCGAGGACGATCGCCCAAGAGAAAAATTACTAATGAAGGGGAGGACTTCACTTAGTACTGCGG
>JAOUKG010000425.1 GCA_029882725.1 Cyclobacteriaceae bacterium | reverse complement strand
GTAGTATTGCCCTTGTAAATTATCAGTACGTGGGTTATTTTGCTATTACTTTTAGTATACTGGCTATTTTAGTCGCTCAAAGATTAAAATCTGTAAAAGGATCATAATTTCTCCAAAGTCCATTAATTTAAGGATCGGTCTGTAGATTATTTTATAGCGAAGAACTCTGAGAACGCTGTTAAATTGGTTTAAATAGTTTTGTGTATATCTAATTTTAATTACTTTCAGAACCATACAGATTTCCAAATCAAATCACAGAAAAAAAACCTTATCTAAACCGTTTTGATTAAGAGTTTAACTTAACATATTCATATTTCTACCTTATCTTTAGACGTAATTTTGTAGAAATAACACATTAAGTATTTTTAAAATTTTATTATGAAGAAATTCATTTGGTCAGTCGTTATATTACTTCTTATTGGTGGCGGTTATTATACATACAATACCTATTTCAGAACTTCGAACAGAATGAACCCCATTTATGCGGTCCCCCCCGATGCGGCCTATATATTAGAAATGGATGAGCCTTTCGACTCATGGGATAAATTCAGCAAAAGTGATGTATGGAATCATCTTAAGAAAAACCCACTTATGGCCGAGATTACCCATATGGTAGATAGCATGGATCAGGAGTGGAGAAGTAATGAAACCATTTCTAAATACGTTGGAAGCAGACCCATGATTTTATCCGGGCATCCAATAAAAGACAAACTGGAGTATTTCTTTGTTGTAGATCTTGAAGAAGCTTCCCAATTTATTGGTTTTAAGAATGTATTCATGCCTTTAATGGAAAAGTACTATACAGTAAACATAAGGAAGTATCATGAATATGAAATTCTGGAACTTTATGATGAAGAATATCATGAAACTCTTTATCTGGCCATTATTGATAATCTTTTAATTGGTTCCTATCGACATCCTCTTGTTGAAGCTTCACTAGATCAACTGGGTGAACCCGTGATAGGTAGAGATTTGAGTTTTATAGAAGTGAAAGAAAATCTGGGTTATGGAGGATGGCTCCGTTTTTATATCCAATGGAAAGTGATGTTAGGATACATTCGAAATAATTTTGAAGATGAAGAATATCTCAGTGAGCTTTCGGATGTTTTACTATATACTGGTTTTGATTTTAGCTACGATGAAAGTGATAAATTAATCAAATTGGAAGGATATACTACCACTGAAGACACCGTTACTTCAATTTATAATATCTTTAACCAAACAGGCGGGGCTGAATTAACAATACCAACAGTTTTATCTAAAAGAACAGCAGTTTACAATGGTCTTGGTTTCAGTGATGCTGAAAAGCTTAACGACTACCTCAATAAAATGGTTAGAAAAGATAACCAGGAATATGCCGAGGCTCAACAAAAACTTGAAAATTTTCTGGATATCAAATTAGAAGAACATTTTTTTGGATGGATAGACAATGAAATGGCAGTGGGTAAATTCTATAATGATACAAAAACTCCTGAATATGCTTTTATCATTAAAGCTACAGATAGTCTTGATGCCAAGGAAAATCTTGATTTTATTGCTAAACGTATAAAACGAAAAACGCCTGTCAAATTCAAGCAAATAGACTATCGGGGGTATGAAATCAACTTCATGTCTATCAATGGGTTCTTTAAGCTCCTTTTAGGAAATATGCTTAAAGAAATTGATAAACCCTATTATACTATCATAGGTGATTATGTATTATTTAGCAACCACCCCCAGACACTTAGAGGAATAATTGATGATTACCTTGCCGGTAATACTCTCTCCAATGACCCGAAATTCATTGATTATAAAAAATTATACGACGACAAAAGCAGTGCTTTTCTTTACTCAAATACAGATTACCTTGTAAAGGACAGTAAGTCATACCTGGATAAAGAAACCTACGATAAATTATCAAATAATACAGATTATGTATATTGTTTCCCAGTTATAGGCCTGCAAATCAATTCAGATGGCGGCCTGTATAAGAGCAGTATGTATGTTCCTTACTCAAACCTTTCTGAAGCCACAGATTGGCTTACAACCCTTAAGAAATCAGGCTTTGTTGAATACCAGGCAGATACAAATACATTGTTTTATGATTCTTTGTTTATCAGTGCTGAAAATACGGTCGAGTCTGAAGAGGCAATTGAACCCATCGACATCAACCCTGATGATCTCGACGCTAAAAAATACCAGGAATTCTATGAAAATGGTGAATTAAAAGTTGAAGTAGGGTTGAAAGATGGTTTAAAACATGGCACATATTTAGAATACAATCCAAATGGAATCATTTTATTGAAAGGTAAATTCAAAAATGATTTAAGAGACGGAGCATGGAAACAATACGACAGTCTTGGGAATGTAGTAAAACGAATACGATACCGAAACGGGCAGGAATTATAGTTAAAACTATAATTCCTACGCTAAGGCATCCCTGCAAAAATCAACACATTTGCCTACTTCCTTTACAGCATCTGAGCCTTCAGGAATAGGATATTCCTGCTCAATAGTGGCCATAAATTTGTATTTTTTGTCGCGCATAAGTTGAAGTACTTCTTTGATGGGAGTATCTCCTTCTCCCCAAAGTACATTGTCTCCATTATTCAATTTGCGGTCTTTCATATGCAGGTTTAAAATTTTATCGTGGTATTTTTCGATAAGTGGAATTGGTGATTCGTTGGTTCCTGCAACATAATGGCCTATATCCAAATTTAATGCATTGTAAGGAGATCTTTTCAGTGCCTCATCCCAGCTATTAAAATTCACTTCAGCATGATTATGATAACCAATCCTGTTTTTAAATTTATCGGCATAAGGACTTAAATTTTCAATGGTATCATCTTTACGTTCTACCGTAATTCCTCTTGCACCCAAAACTTTGGCCACTTTGAAACTGTAATCAATTTCTTCCGGGCTCATTCTATCAATTGGAAGCTTTACTATATCTATATTAATCCCTTCGCCATTAAACATTTTCTTCAACTGCTTGAATTTATCCATGGAAACCGCAGTCCTCCATTTTTTAATTTCCTCCCCATATTTTTTAAAGACAGCCTTCTCTTCATCAGTTTGTTCTCCTCGTTTCCAGGGAGGACGAGTTGGAGCTCCGGCAAATTCTTCTACAGGATCACCCATCAGTTCCACATGATTTAATCCCAACTTTTTAAGATATCCTATCAAATCTTCGGCAGTACCCGGCATACTTCTAAAGCTATAAGTAATAACCCCTACATTAACACCTTTAAAATCTTTGTTTTTGGAAAAAGGAAGGGTCGCAGAATTAACAAAAGGAAGGGGTAATAGCAAAGAAGCGGCAGTTAGGCCTGAATTGATTATAAATTTACGTCGGTCATTAGATTTGATGGTTTCCATAATTCAGAATTTTATTGATTTATAATCTTATAGAAAACAGATTAAATAATTGTCATATATTATAAGGTAGAGAGCATAATTATTTAAGTGGAGAATAATGATTTTATAATATCAATAACAATTTTAAAAGGAGACTCTATCTAGCTGTAAATAACAGATGTTGTGCTTTATTTCTGCCTTTTAACATTCTAAACTAAATTGATATAGCTAATTAACTTAATGCTATTTTATAATGCTTTTTATTTAATATTTCAGTATATTCATCAATCTTATGAAACAGCGGTTTTTCGATATAAAATCTGCTATTAAAGCCATCGTTAAATACGATGATGTGGGTGCCTTTGAGTTTATTTTCAATTCCTTTTATGAAAGACTATTTAGGATTGCCATTTT
>JAOUKG010000424.1 GCA_029882725.1 Cyclobacteriaceae bacterium | reverse complement strand
AGTTTTATAAGTAACCTGAAACTGAAACAAGCATATGATTTTGCCAATATATTCACAGATTCAACCCTGGAAATTTACCGATGTGGAAAACCCTTAGGAAAAACAGCCTCCCCGGCATTTATTTATGCTGAATTGGGGGAAATTACCGGGAATAATAGGGCTGAGAGGCTCACTAGTCTGTCGGAAATTATGGTAAAAGCTGAAAATGGTCGCCTATACCGAACCTTTGTGAACAGAATTTGGGGTAAGCTATTAGGCCGAGGGATTATTGAACGGTATGATGAAATGGATAATCATCCCTGGAGTACTGAACTTCTCGACTGGCTGGCGGCAGATTTTATTGAATCGGGAAAAAACATAAAAGATCTGATTGCAAATATCATGAGTTCCAAAGCCTATCAGTTACCCGCGGTATATTATGATAAAATAGAAAACATTCGTTCAGATCGTTATGTTTTCAGGGGGCCATTGGTAAGAAGGCTAAGTGCCGAACAATTTGCCGATGCGGTGAGCCAGGTTGTAAGACCATTGTATCATGCCGTGAGCTATGATCCTTTCAAAACACAAATTCCAGCCTCGTGGATATGGAAAAGGGAGGTTGAATTTGATCGTGATGTTCTTCCAAAACCGGGTAAAAGGTATTTTAGGTATGTTTTTAATGTGGAACCATTTGATAACATTGAAAATGCTGATTTACTTATTTCGGCAGATCATTCCTTTGAATTATTTCTTAATGGGGAGAAATGTGGTGAGGGAAATAATTGGCAGAATGTACAACGATATGAAGTGGCTTCCAGGCTTCAGCCCGGTAAAAATGTGATTGCCATTGAAGCTGAAAACGAAGGAAAAGTGGCTAACCCCGCCGGAGTATTGTTCGCAATGCGAATATCTAATACAGATACAGAGGAAGTTCAAATGATATATTCAGGAGCCGGGTGGGTTTGTACTGATACGGTGAAAGGGGAGAAATGGAAGTGGGTTGACTTTAATGATGATAATTGGGAACCGGTGAGGAATCAGAATCGTGGCAATTGGGGAACTCTGGTAGATTTTTCATTTGCAAGAGACCTGAAAATACAAATGGTCAGGGCCTCGCTGGTACAACTAGACCCATTTCAAAAAGCATTGGGCCGCCCTACCCGGGAAAATGTCAGTACCTCCAGGGAGTCGCAGGCTACATTGTTACAAGCACTGGAATTGTCCAATGGGGAATTTTTCAATGGAGTACTTGAAAAAGGAGCTGAAACTTGGGTGGGCGATTGGAAAAATGGAGATGAATTAGGAAAAACACTTTATATGAAAGCTTTTGGAAGAAAACCATCAAAGGAAGAAACAGAAGTTATCCAAAAAGTTTTAGGAAATACTACTAGTAAAGAGGGAGTACAAGACCTGTTTTGGGCTGTATTATTGTTGCCTGAATTTCAATTTATATACTAAACCTATGGTAAATACAGAACTGCAAAGAAGGGAATTCATTAAAAAAATGGGAGCAGCCGGGTTGGCAGCCATGGGTACAAGTCTGGCAGGGTCAAGCTTTTTAAATTCTTGTAGCAGTCCCGGGATTCCTGCTACAGCAGATACCGTGATTCTGTTATGGATGGCAGGAGGAATGGCACATACTGAAACCTTTGACCCAAAAACGTATGTTCCTTTTGAAAAAGGCGTGGAAAGCAAGCGGGTACTCAGTACTTTTCCAAAAGTCCCCACCAATGTCGATGACTTATATTTTTCGGAAGGTCTTGAATCTATAGGGCAGGTTATGGATAAAGGCACCATCATAAGATCTTACAGGTCAGGCGATTTGGGGCATATTCTTCACACCCGTCACCAATACCACTGGCATACCTGTTATGAGCCACCTCAGTCTGTACAACCACCACATGTGGGGGCATGGATTTCAAAGGAGTTGGGGCCACTGAACCAGGTTATCCCTCCATTTATTTCCATCGGACAAAGGTTTACTGTTGGCGAAGCCGAAGAATTGAAAGCTTTTCATTCTGCCGGATTTTTAGGAACCGAATATGGTCCTTTTCTAATTCCTGATCCCTCTACAGGATTAGAGAGTGTAAGGCCGCCCAGGGGAATGGGATTAAAAAGGTTTGAATCCAGAAATCAGTTATATAACGAGTTGATTAAAAACAGTACTTTCCAGGACAATGGCAGTGATTACCAAAAAGAATCACTTAAACGCTCCATGGAGCAAGCGTATATTTTATTGAATTCACCAGAAGCAAAAGCGTTCGACCTCAGCCAGGAACCGAAAGAAGTGTATGATGTTTACAATACAGGCCGATTTGGACTTGGCTGTCTGTTGGCCAAAAGACTTGCCATGAACGGAGCCAGATTTATCAGTGTTTCCACTGAATATGTGCCATTTTTGGGCTGGGATACACATGAAAACGGTCATGAACGACTAGTAAAAATGAAAGAAGTCATTGACAGGCCGGTTGCCCAATTGATCAAAGATTTGGATGAGAGCGGACACCTGGATAGAACGTTAATTATTCTGGCCAGTGAATTCAGTCGCGATGCCATTTTAGAAGGCCGGCCGGGAGCAAAAGTGAAAGATCAGGTAGATCAACCAGATAAAATAGAAGACGAGAAATTTTATGGCATGCACAGGCATTTTACCGACGGAAGTTCTGTTTTAATGTGGGGAGGAGGCATAAAAAAAGGAATGGTTTATGGGAAAACCGCCGATGAAAGACCTTGTTCTTCCATTGAAAATACAGTTGTTATTGATCAGATCCACCAAACAATCTATCATGCCCTCGGTATTCCCCCGGGAACTAACTACGAAATTGAGGGAAGACCTTTTTATACAACACCCGATGGAAAGGGAGTGCCAATACATGAAGTGCTTGCCTCGTATCGATGAAACTAACTATATTTTTTCATTGATAATAGGATTTAATAGAACTAAAAGTATCAAAAAGTGCAATTGTACAGAATACTAGAAATACAATAGTACCTACCATGCCTATGGCCTTTACATTGGCCTTAATCACTATAAGTGGATCATTATATTATTCAAGTTGGATTTGTTTTGTTTAAAAATGCTAAGCCATATGACCCGTGCTCGTTTCTTTAAAGATAAATGAAATATCTAATTTTCTGCAAATTATTAGCCTTAGTAACCAGTAGGCAATGGAACAGCCTGTTGTACATATGTTTTTTATTTGAGAATATATGTACCTTTTATTTTAGCCACCATTCTATCCGTTTTCTCTGTTCTTTTAATATTATCATATTTGAGAATATTACCCCTCGGTTATCTTTAGTGAGTCGACGCAATCCATCTATTTTCTCCGATAATTCAGTGCTATCTATTTTGTCGGTTAGATAGGGGTCCTTTAACGCCATTGCAATCCGTTTTGCTTTTCTGACCAAGTTCTTATAGTCCTCCAATAATCAAAAATTCTTTAATGTTTATATTCACGCCTGACGTTGAGTGTAAAATGCGTTTTACATATTGTTGTATGTAGTTTTATTTAAATATTTCATTGTAAAGTTTTTCAATTGAATCTACTTCTTTTTCACTTAATTCTGAAAACTCCTTTTCTTTAGCCCTTTTCGATAGGACTCCGTTGTTTTGGTCTAGAAATTTAACTAACAAAGCAACAAGACTATCTGGCATTTCGAACTCATCATCAATTACTGTTTTGAATTCATCATAATGAATTAAATATGTCAATTCACGGGGAATTATATTCTCGATTGTGTCATATACGCAATCATATAAAAACTCTGCTTG
>JAOUKG010000423.1 GCA_029882725.1 Cyclobacteriaceae bacterium | reverse complement strand
AGAAACCACGTCCCATTGTGCTTAATACAAGGTCATTTCTGTATAGTTTTATGTCTGTAATAGGAGTAACAGGAAGGTTCAATTGCAGGGGTTGCCAGTTTTCTCCATCATTTTTACTGATAAACATACCAAATTCTGTCCCTGCATATAAGGTTCCTTCCTTTTCAGGATCTTCTCTAATTACACGAACCGGGTAATTATCTGGTATCCCATTTTTGCCATCTGTGATTAGGGTCCAGGATTTCCCGGAGTTGGTTGTTTTGTAAATGTAAGGTTTTGGATCACCCAACTGGTATCGTAGTACACTGAAATAGCCCTTTTCCGGGTTGTGAGGCGATGGTTCTACTGCATCAACTCTACCTCCCGGTGCCAGATCTTTTGGGGTTACATTGGTCCAGTTCTTGCCTCCGTCGCGGGTTATGTGGACAGCTCCATCGTTGGCTCCCACCCAAATAATTCCTTTTTGTAATTTACTTTCCTGAATACAGTAAATAGTGCTGTGAAACTCTTCACCTGTTACATCACGGGTTATAGGGCCTCCCGAAATAACCTGAGTTTCAGGCGTGTTAGCGGTAAGGTCCGGGCTAATAGTTTCCCAGGTTAAACCTTCGTTGGTGGTTTTATGTACAAATTGAGAGGTATGATATACTACGTTAGGATCGTGTGGCGATACATGGATAGGGGAGACTCTTTGAAATCGGTAAACCAGATCTTTTGGGTTGTGACCGTACATGTTGGAAGCTCCTACATAATATTGTTTTTCCTGGCCTGTATATTTGTTGTAAACCCCAAAACGGCCTTTACAGTTTGAATATACTATGTTGGGACTGCCTGGTTTAGGAACCGCCGGCCCCGTTTCACAGCCTCCAACAGCCATCCAGAATGCATTGGGTCCTGCCGGTGGGTTGTAAGGAGGTTGGGCCGGAACTGCTATAGTTGAATTATCTTGCTGACCAGCATAAAGCCAATAGGGATACTGGTCATCAACCTCTACCTGATAGAGTTCGGCTGTAGATTGATTCTCTTGTGTTGACCACGACAATCCATAATTTAATGTAACATTTGCACCTCCATCGTTGCTTTGAATAAATATGGAAGTATCTGAAGGATTTATCCACATGTCGTGGTTATCTCCGTGGGGAGTTCTTAGTCTTTTCCATGTTTTACCCCCATCAAATGATCTGTGAAATTGTGTGGAATTTACGAATACAACATCTGCATTTTTTGGGTTTGCATCTACATTGCAATAATAGAAAGGCCTGTCCAATAGTCCTTTTTCATTTGAAATAAACTCAAAAGTTTCTCCTTTATCATCCGAACTGTATAAACCACTGCCCGGAAGGGCTTCAATCAATGCGTAAAGTCTGTTAGGTGCTGCAGCAGAAACTGCCAGATCTATTTTTCCGATTTTACCTTCGGGAAGTCCATTTTTCAACTTTTTCCATGAATCGCCCCCATCTACTGATTTATATATACCCCCAATTGGTCCTGAAAATATTGTCCAGGGTTTACGGTCAACTTGCCAGGCTGCAGCATATACTGTTTGCGGATCATCAGGACTAAATTCAAAATCTACAATGCCTACAGAATCACTTATATAAAGTACTTTTTCCCAATTCTCCCCTCCATCTTTAGTTCTGTAAAGGCCTCTTTCTTCATTTTTTTTGAAAGCATTACCAATTGCTGCAACGAAAACTATTTCAGAATGATAGGGGTGAACTTCTACAGCTCCTATGTGACCAGTATTCTCCAGACCTAAATGTTTCCAGGTTTTACCTGCATTATTAGATTTATATACACCAGTTCCGGTTATTACATTGGAACGAATTCCATCAGAACCAGTGCCACAGTATACAATACTGTTATCTGAAGGAGCTACTCTTACAGCTCCAATACTTCCAGTTGCAAAATAACCGTCGGAAATATTTTTCCAATTAATTCCATAATCAGTAGTTTTCCACAAACCTCCTCCTGTGCTGCCCATATAAAATGTTGAAGGACTGTCAGGAACTCCCGTCACGGTTGTAGATCTTCCACCCCTGGTAGGGCCTACATTACGATAACTAAACGTGTCTTTAAGGGATTCTTCTATTTCCTGAGCTTGGATTAAACCTGAAAAAAGGAATAGAATTATATTGAAAAGGAATAATTTATACATGGCTACTCTTGTTTGGCGTTCCAAAAGTAGAGATGGTTGCCTTTTATATCAATACCAATCATGTAATTCTATTCATCTTTTAATACTTCAGAAGGATTGGTGTATGCCGCTTTTAGGGTTTGGTAACTAATTGTGCTCCACCCAATAATAAGGCTTATAATTCCAGAAAAAATAAATACAGTGTATTCAATTGGGATATGATAGGCAAATGTTTTTAGCCATTCCTGAGCTGCGAAATAAACAATGGGGACACTCAGTACGAATGAAATTATCAGAAGTTTGGTCATACCAAAAGAAACTAAAGCTACAATGTTACCCAACGAAGCACCCATCGCTTTTCTAACTCCAATTTCTTTGAATTTTCTTTCAGCTATAAACACTGACATGGCATACAAGCCTAAACAACTTATAATTACAGATAATACAGAGAAAAACAGAATTAAATTAAAGGTGTCACTGTCTTTTTTATACTGTTGCATCAGTAAATCATCCAGAAGTGTCGGTTCGAAAGGATGTCCTTCAACCTTGTCCTCCCAAACAGACTTAGCCTGAAGCATTATATCTTCATACTGATCAGATTTTACATTTAAAAGAATATTACGATAAGTTTTTCCTTCAGTAAGGCTAAAAACAACTCCTGTAATTTCTTTGTGAAGTGAAAGTTGATGGAAGTTTTCAATCACGCCAATGATTTCAAAATCTAAATGTCTTTCACCAAAATCTGCATACACTTTTTCACCAATGGCTTCTTCTGGAGTAAATCCAAGATCATTTACAAATTTTTCATTGACAATTACCCTTTTTGCATCCCGATCCACTGTCCAGTTGGAATTGAAATTTCTTCCACTTACTATATTATAACCCATTAAATCGATGTAGTTACCCTCTGCCTGTATAGATAATGAAAAGACGGCCTCCTCCATGGTTTTACCTTCAGCATATAGTAACATGTCTGAAGTTGCAGAGCCTGGTAAATTAGATATACCAGCGATCGCTTCAATTCCGGAAATGGCTGAAAAACCATCTTTAATAACATCGTAGTAGGGGTATAATTCCTGATTGTTCATTGAAATAACCACCTGGGAGGTACTTTTGTCTGAAATACCGGATTTGCGAATAAAATCGAATTGCCTGTTGATTATAAGAATACAAGATATAAGTGAAATGGTAATCATAAATTGAAAAACCACCAAAAATTTTCGAAGAAAATTAGACGACCCAGATACACTACTGCGACTTTTTAAAACCTCTGAAGGGTTGAACCTGCTGAGATAAAAGGCCGGGTATATTCCTGCAAGTATTACTATTACAACAAGGAATAATAGGAGAAACAAAGCAATGGTCCACATATTATTCTGACTGAATTCCAGTGAACTGCCAATTATACTATTGAAGAAAGGAATGCTCACCTCGGCCACAAAAACGGAAAGCAATAATGAAATAATAACAATTATTGAGGATTCCCATAAAAATTGAGCTCTTAATCGTAATGGCGTAACTCCCATTACTTTTCTAATTCCTACCTCCTTGGCTCGTTGGCCTGCCTGTGCTGTAGATAAGTTAACATAATTTACACAAGCCAATAACAAACCTATAAT
>JAOUKG010000422.1 GCA_029882725.1 Cyclobacteriaceae bacterium | reverse complement strand
CGTTACGGGAGATCAACTTTCGAAACCCTCCAATCTTTGGGTGCCTTTGGGTACAGGGTTGGACGAATTAATCAGGTTTTCGGGTGGAGATCCCGGGCAAATTGATCAGGTAATTTTAGGAGGTCCTATGATGGGGATGGTTCAGAAGCGATTGAACATACCTGTGATTAAAGGGACTTCGGGAGTATTGGCGAACAGGCCGTTGGAGGAGTTTGTCAATATACAATCTTGCATTCGATGCGGGCGATGCATTGATGCTTGTCCCTTGTTTTTGAACCCTGCCCGGTTGGGATTGATGTCGAGGAAGAAGCTTTGGGAAGAAATGGATGAATATCATGTGATGGATTGTTTTGAATGCGGCAGTTGTTCGTACGTATGCCCTTCCAACATTCCTTTGGTGCAAAATTTCAGAGTGGCCAAAGGGTTTATAAGAGAAAGAAAAAGTAAAATGGTAAACAAAACTCTATGATCAGGAAATTACATCTTGCCACCAGCCCTCATTTAAAGGACGAAGAGCAAACGGCACATATTATGCGTGAGCTGATCTACACGCTTCTTCCGGTTTTAGCCATAGCCGTATATTATTTTGGATTTGCAGCACTTTGGGTGGTGATGTCTTCGGTGTTAGGAGCCCTTTTACCAGAATGGATTTGGAAAAGAGAGGGATTGAAAGACGGAAGTGCCATTCTTACAGGTTTATTGTTAGGCTTAACACTTCCTCCGGGCATCGCTTTGTGGATTGCCTTTCTGGGTGGTTTTGTTTCGATTGTAGTAGGAAAACTAGTTTGGGGCGGACTGGGACAAAATGTTTTCAATCCGGCATTGGTGGGCCGGGCCTTTCTCCAGTCGGCATTTCCCATAGCCATCACCACATGGAACAATCCGGGGGGATGGACTTCATTGTACTATCCTTCCAACCTGGCCATGCCCTTCATGCAGTCGGCCCATGCCGATGGGTTAACAGGAGCTACCCCCTTGTCTATCATGAAATTTGAAGGACAGTCTTCTGATATTATGCACCTTTTTTTGGGAAGTACACGCGGGTCGATAGGAGAAACCTGCGGAATTGTGTTGGTGCTTATTGGTGCATATTTACTTTATAAAAAATTAATTAACTGGCGCATTCCCTTGTCCATACTCCTCACCGTATTGGTTGGATCTTCCCTGTTTTATTGGATGGGAACAGGATTTGCAAATCCCCTTTTTACCTTGTTTTCGGGAGGTTTGATGCTGGGTACTGTATTTATGGCTACCGATCCGGTAACGTCGCCACTGGCTCCACGAGGTATTTGGATTTATGGCATTGGCATTGGCGTATTGGTTCTTTTGATACGCTATTTTGGTGGATTGCCCGAGGGAGTGATGTACGCTATTTTGTTAATGAATGCCTTTACACCCATGATCAACCGATTTGTTAAGATACGCACTTACGGACACAAGAAATGAACGAAAAGAAACCACATATTGAAAATGTAGCTCCGGAAAAGGAGGAAGCCGGAAGTTTTCGTCTGATAATGACACTTACCCTCGCGGGTTTGTTTTCGGGAATATTGCTTTCCACCACCTATGTGGTAACAGAGCCGGTAATTAAAGCCAATAAAGAGGCTGCTTTGCGTGAGGCTATCTACGTAGTATTGCCGGGTTGTGTTGAAATTCAATGGGTTTGGGAGGAAAATGGAGTGTTGGTAGAGGGGGATCAACCCCCGGAAAAAGCAGAAAGCTGGATTTACAAAGGGGTAGATCAAAACGGTAATTTGGTGGGATATGCTCTTCCCGGGGAAGGAGCGGGTTTTCAGGATCAGATCGTGTTAATAGTGGGTTATAAACCGGAAAATGACAAAGTAATAGGTTTTCAGGTACTTGATAGCCGGGAAACACCGGGTTTGGGGGATAAAATTTTCAAAGACAAAGCATTTATTGCAAATTTCAATAACCTGAATACAGACCCATCGGTTGAAATTGTAAAAAAGGGTGCGAAGACAAAAGATAATGAGGTGGAAGGTATTACCGGAGCCACGATTTCCTCCAAGGCAGTGGTGAAAATAGTGCAAGAGTCATTGAATCAATGGAAACCACTTTTACTTAAACAGGCAAAAGAAAATGAATAGCGACGAAACATCAGAAGGACGCAATGTATTATTGAAGGGACTCTGGAAGGAAAATCCGGTGTTGGTAGCCGTTTTGGGTATGTGTCCGGCCCTGGCTGTAACCAATTCTGCCATTAATGCATTGGCGATGGGGTTGGCTTCTTTGTTTGTGTTGATGAGTTCAAGTTTTTTGGTGTCCTTGTTCAGGAATCTGATTCCTAAACAAGTGCGTATTACGGCCTATATAGTAATTATTGCCACTTTTGTGACCATAGTAGATTTTTTATTGGCGGCCTATTCGCCCGTAATTCACAAAGAATTGGGTGCCTTTATAGCCCTTATCGTAGTGAATTGCCTCATTTTAGGTCGTCAGGAGGCCTTTGCCAGTAAAAACAGACCAGGAATGGCTTTGTTGGATGCTTTGGGCATGGGGTTGGGTTTTACCGGAGCCTTGTTGGCCATTGGGGTAATCAGGGAAATTTTGGGGAGTGGTTCCTTGTTTGGGATTGACTTGTTTGGGGCAAATTTTGAGCCATGGGTAATTATGGTACTGCCTCCGGGAGGGTTTTTCACTCTGGGATTTTTACTGCTGGGCATCAACTGGTTCACACAACGTTCAATTAAAGAGAAAGAAAACCATGGATAATTTGATTTGGATTTTTATTTCGGCGCTGTTGGTAAATAATTTTACCCTCACCTATTTTTTGGGGTTGTGTCCTTTTTTAGGGGTTACATCCAGGCTTGAAACTGCCTTTCGTTTGGGGCTGGCCAATATATTTGTAATGGTAATAACTGCGATATGTTCGTATGCTTTGAATGAGTGGGTATTGCCATTTGCACCTTTTTTGAGGTTAATCAGTTTTATAATTGTGATTGCCAGTTCTGTTCAGTTTGTGGAGATGGCCCTGAAAAAGCTGAGTCCAGATTTGTTCAGGGCCCTGGGTATTTATTTGCCGTTGATTACCACCAACTGTGCTATTTTAGGGTTGGCGTTGTTTTCAACCAACAAAGGGTATGGATTTACAGAAGGAGTAGTGTATGCATTGGGAGCCGGGGGCGGAGTTACACTTGCCCTGGTATTATTGGCCGCTGTTCGGGAAGAGACAAGATTACTTGACATTCCGGATATTGTAAAAGGTACGGCCCTGAATTTGATTATTGCCGGTATTATATCCATGGCATTCATGGGATTTGCCGGATTATTTACAACGGTTTAATCTAGTTTAAAAAGAAAACCATGAGTATAGGAGCAATTGTTATTTCCATTTTGATTACCGTGGCCCTTACAACAGGTTGGGGGTTATTACAATTTTTAGCCAAAAGAATGGGCACAAAAAATCACATCGACCACGGCGGCGCCTGCGGCAAGGGTTGCATGTGTGGAGGAGGTACCTGTGAAATTGATACCCACCCGTAGAGACGCGATTTATCACGTCTCCCACCAATTTTTATTTTCGGGCAGGCCTAAGAATATATTTAATTTATGACAATGAATGGCCGTTTATCCCGGATTTCCCCATAAGCATTGGGGTGCGGTTTTAGGGGATATTTCAGGTTTGAAGGAACTTTGCATAATACCCATCTCATAGTTAAAGTAGTAGATATTACTTTGGTTGGTTATATCGAGGCCTCCGCATATTGCCGCTGTTATGGGCAAAAGCAGAATTTTACG
>JAOUKG010000421.1 GCA_029882725.1 Cyclobacteriaceae bacterium | reverse complement strand
AAAATGGAATCTGTCTCTTTAGAAAATCTCAGTTCTCATTCTCTATCTTAATCTTGATCTATCCCTCAATATCCTGTACATCCCATACTCCTACAAATCCTGCTTCAGACTTTTGTTACCGGCGGTTAATAGTACGACCTGCGTGCGTTCAAATTGCCAATTACGAATAAAAAAATACTGGTTGTAACCCCCCAAACACAAGGTTCTGCCAGCAAATTCCCGAAGGGACAAAGAGGTTGGAGGCATCTTTCTCGTGGTTTGAATCACGGAATACACACGTAATTTCACGGAGGGACTTTTCTCCACCTCACCATCCTTCACTTCGTTTCGGATGGTAAAGACCCGCTTCAATTTTTTAGTTTATCTATTTTTATTGGTGAAAAATGGAATCTGTCTCTTTAGAAAATCTCAGTTCTCATTCTCTATCTTAATCTTGATCTATCCCTCAATATCCTGTACATCCCATACTCCTACAAATCCTGCTTCAGACTTTTGCAGTGAGCAGTTTTAGCAGCAGTTGACTTTTTGCAGTTTATATTGCCGAAGGCAATTACGTGCAAATGTTGGGGTTGAGGGGCGGATTTGGGGTGAGTTAAAGGGCAGGTCTGGGGTAATCAGGGACGGTATGGTGTAATTTTAGGGACATTCGGGGTAAGAAGGCAGACACATAGGATGAGTGGGCAGACACATGGGATGAGTGGGCAGACACATGGGGTGAGTTAAAGGGCAGACACATGGGTCTGCCCCTACCCAAAATATTCATTTAATGCATCGCGAATCCTGCCAAAGGTTTCGTGCAACAGCGTTTCATTTTCCTCCAGTAATGTTACTCTAAATCCTTGCAATCCCGAACAAAATGAAGAAATGGGAACGACACAAACTCCTTTTGCCGCAAGTAGATAGTACACAAATTTACGGTCGTGGGCCATATCAATCGTCATCCAGGAATCAACAATAGATTGAATTTCGGGGTTGTCGATTTTAAGTTTCTGTCCGGGTTTTAGTATGCCATTTTTAAAAATGATGGTGTTATAAAAAGCACCGAATGTCGGATTAAAAGTAATGTAAGGGATCTCCTTTAGGTAGGAAGTAATGATCTCGGCTCTTTTCCCAATTTTAATGTTATTTTCCTTAATATATTTTTCATACCGTGGATCCGACATGATAGGAGGAATAGCCATTTGAGGCATTTTTGTGCTACATACTTCAAGCATTTTAGCACTCAACAAAGTATTGAAAAGTTTATTGAATTCCTGGTCTTTATCGCGGTTGTAAAATTCAGTCCAACCGCAACGAGCTCCCGGCCAGGGTAGTTCCTTGCTGACCCCTTTCATGGCAATTCCCGGTACATCTTCAATTATTTCAGCCAGTGAATACGCTCTTGCACCGTTATAGGTTATTTTGCCATAAATTTCATCGCTGATTATAAATAAATTGTATTGACGAGCTAGCGCAACAATTTTCTTGAGAATCTCCAGGGGATATACCATACCTGTAGGATTGTCGGGGTTAATGATTAGAACCCCTACAATATTAGGATTGTACTTCACCTGATTGGCGAGATCTTCCATATCGGGATACCAATTGTTTTCCGGGTCGAGTTTATAGGTGAGAGGGTGAGCATTGGCATGGGCTCCTTCGCCAGAAGAATGTGTTGAATAGGCTGGAGAGGGCCCAATAATTCTGGAGGCGGGCATAATAAACTGGTACAATTTAGCGATAGCATCACCAAGCCCGTTGAAAAACAAAATGTCATTTTCTGAAATTTTCACACCTCCCTGAGCATTGGTTCTTTCCGCTAGAAATTTACGTGTGGCGGGAATCCCTTGAGAGTGACAATAGCCATAAGTTTCATTTTTCAACAAAAGATTGGAAGTAATTTCCTTCATCCAAAGAGGCACCTCCCAGTTTTTTTGGATAGGGTCACCAATATTTTCCCAGTATATTTCCTGGCCTGCAGCCTGTATCTGGTCTGCCTTTTGTACAATTTCCCTGATTTCGTAACTGAGTTCCTTAGCTCCTTCCCCAATAAGTTTCTGACGCATTGCAATGAGTATTAAACCGCAAGTTTGGAAGGAATTAGTTAAAAGACAAATTCCAAGGCAGATTCAATGGTATTACACTAAAACTTAACTTAATCCCAGGCATTCTTTTACCGCCTCCAGCACATAGTCTACCTCTTCCGGTGTATTGTATTTCGAAAAAGAAAACCTTACTCCCGTAGAATCAGAAGGCATGCCCAATGCTTCCAAAACATGAGACCCTTTGTCTGATCCGCTGTTGCAGGCACTTCCCCCCGAAGCGGCAATACCTTTCATATCCAGATTGAAAAGAAGAAATTCATTTTCCTCCGATGCGGGCAATCGAGCGTTTAATACGGTATAGAGGCTGTCAGGGTTTTCGCTGTTTCCATTGAAAGAAATACCGGGAATCAATGTTGTTAGCCCGGAAATCATCCTGTCTTTTAAAACTTGAATGTGTTTATGGTCATCTTCCATACGTTCGTGAGCCAACGTGAATGCCTTAGTCAATCCTACAATTCCCGCAACGTTTTCAGTTCCTCCTCTCATATTCCTTTCCTGACCACCGCCAACCATAAAAGGAGGAATTCTTTTGTCTTTTTTCAAATACATAAATCCAGAGCCCTTGGGACCATGAATTTTATGTGCAGAACAAACCATGGCATCAATCTGTATTTTTTTGCTGTCTATTTTATAATGCCCCATGGCCTGAACCGTATCGGAGTGAAAATAACCATTGTACTCCTTCACTATCGAGCCAATCAATTCGATATTATTGATGTTTCCTATTTCGTTGTTGGCATACATTAAGCTCACGAGAGTAGGAGGGTTCTCTTTTAGTAGTTCTTCCAGTTGTTCATAGTCAAGTTCACCCTTTTCATTTACGTCAAGCAGCGTAAGGTTGGCCTTGTTTTTTGAAGTAATAGCCTCCAGTGTATGTAAAACGGCATGATGTTCTAATGGAGAGCTTATTGCCTGGGAAAAGCCTGCATCTCCACAAATACCCTTCAATACGGTATTGTCGCCTTCGGTTCCTCCTGAAGTAAAATATATTTCACCCGGAGCGGCATTGAGTAATTCAGCAATGGTTTTCCTGCTCATTTCGATAGCTGCTTTTGCTTCCCTGCCAAATGAGTGAGTAGAAGAGGCATTTCCCCAATGACTGGTGAGCCAGGGGGTCATGGCTTCAAAAACCAACGGGTCAATTGGGGTGGTTGCGGCATTGTCGAAATATACTTTCATAGAGATACAAATATACAGAGTGTTAGGATTGTTTTCTGGAGCTCGTGCTTATTACTTTTCCTTGATAACCTCCTTTATATCTGAAATAAGTTTTGCCGCCAATGTTTCAGCAGTAGTTTGAGAAGCCGATTCGGAAATAATTCGGATAATAGGCTCTGTATTCGACTTGCGTAAATGCACCCACTCTTGTTCAAAATCTATCCTTACGCCATCTTCCTTATTAATGGGATATTTCTTGTACTTTGTAGCCACTTTTTCAAGTATGGCATCCACATCCATTCCATTCATCAATTCAATTTTATTTTTTGAAATATGATATGGGGGGTAAGAAGCCTTTAATTTGGAACATTTCATTTTGCTTTCCGCTAAATGGGTTAAGAAAAGGGCAATTCCTATCAATGCATCCCTGCCATAATGAAAATCGGGAACAATAATGCCTCCATTTCCTTCTCCACCAATTACTGCTTTGTTTGCTTTCATTTTCTCAACCACATTGAC
>JAOUKG010000420.1 GCA_029882725.1 Cyclobacteriaceae bacterium | reverse complement strand
GATACTTGTTATTGCCAAGTTGTTCATTGTATATTTTTTATATGCCATGATGTTGCTCAATTACTATATTTTGAAATACAGAGACAATCTTATCAGAAAAGAACAATCTGAAGAGAAATTAAAAAATCTTTTGCAGGAAGCCGAACTTAATTTACTGAAATCACAGCTTAATCCTCATTTCATTTTCAACAGTCTCAACTCAATTAACTCTCTTTCTGTTACCGATCCTTCAAAAGCGAGGGATATGGTCGTAAAACTGTCCACTTTTTTACGGTATTCCCTTGGCAAACATACTGATGAAATGGTGCAAGTTTCTGAAGAACTTGAAAGTGTGCGGCTGTTTATAGATATTGAGAAAACGCGTTTTGGCAAGAGACTCAATGTAGAGGAAAAGATTGATCCGAATTGCTTGAAAAGGAATATTCCTCTTATGATTTTACAACCTCTTTTGGAAAATGCTATAAAATTTGGCGTTTATGAGCAGTTGGGAGATGTGAAAATAAAGTTGGAAGTGAATGAACTGGAAAATGGCTTTGAAGTAGTGATTGAAAATAATTACGATCCCGGGGAAACAGATAGCAAAGGAAAAGGGATAGGGCTACGAAATGTTCAAAAACGATTGGAAATACTGTACGGTAAAAACCACGGGTTTTATGTTGAGAGCAAGGATAACATTTTCAGGGTACGAATTATTTTCAAAGAGAAATAGGTTTAATTAACCTCATTATTTATATAATTAAAGAAAAAATGATATGTATCATATTTTAACTTCAAATAATCTCTTAAATTGGATTCTATTTAATTCCATGTAATTTTTTATTGGTTACACTTTTTGATTTAAAGGAATTAACAAAAGTTTTTGAGAATAAGATGACAAAGATAAAATCCAGGCTTTTTAAAGGAATAGAGTTTATTCAACTTAGAGACCTGCCTGCCAATCAGAAAAATAATTTTTTGGAATGGCTGGATAAGGATAACATTATAAACATACAAGTTGGCTCTAAGGTAGAAAAAGATTGTGTTCAATATTCTGACTATTGCTATTGGTTTGAACAACAAGAAAACAATACTGAAAGTATTGCAAAACATAATGGCAAAACTTCTCCGGAGAAATCAATAGGATTGGCCTTTGATTGAAGTAATTAAGACTTTTTCAACAGTAATATAATTCTATTGCCTAATTCGGTTTTAATGCCTATTAGTAAAGGGTTTTTACATTGAATTGTTCCGGATGCCTGCCCGGTTTGTCCCTGCTAAAAATTTAATTCAGATATTAAACAAATTTATTTGAGGGGTTTAATTTTGCTTTTGAAGCCTTTCATTCGGCTGCTATGCTTATATTTGAGCAAAATTTGAGTTATGAGAAAAAAGATAGTAGCAGGAAACTGGAAAATGAACAACGATATTTCAGAGGGATTGAAGTTAGCTTCTGAAGTGGTAAATATGGCTGCAGACGAAATTAGTAGCGATGTCACAATGGTTTTAATTACCCCTTATATACACTTGAAGTCAGTAAGTGATTTATTGAAAGGTTCTGAAAATGTGTTTTTGGGCAGTCAAAATTGTCACGAACAAGAGTCAGGGGCTTTTACTGGCGAAATTTCTGCCGCCATGTTGAAATCAGTAGGCACACAATATGTTGTGTTAGGTCACTCTGAAAGAAGGGAATATTTTGAGGAATCCGATGAAGTACTTGCCGCAAAAACCGATATTGTTTTAAAGCATGAAATGACCCCGATTTTTTGTTGTGGGGAATCGCTTGATATTCGTGAAAATGCCGATCCTTACGCTTATGTGAAACAACAAATTACGAATAGCTTGTTTCATTTACCTGAAGAAGAAATACTTAAGGTTGTGATTGCTTACGAACCCATTTGGGCTATAGGAACAGGTAAAACAGCTTCAAAAGAACAAGCTCAGGAAATGCACGCTTCTTTGAGAGAGCATATTGCCGGAAAATACGGCGCTACTGTGGCCAATGAGATTTCAATTTTGTACGGAGGAAGTGCGAAACCATCTAACGCACCAGAACTTTTTGCTTGCGAAGATGTTGATGGCGGACTAATTGGTGGAGCTTCTCTTAAATCAAGAGATTTTATTGATATAGCCAAGTCATTCTAAAAATGGATTATCGCGTTTTTGTACTCAGTTGTAAACCAGAAGTACGTGAAATATTTGTCGCCGAGCTCGCTGAGCTCGGTTTTGACATGATGCAGGAAACGGACGCGGGCATAGAGGCTTTTTCGGAGGCCGAGACTTTCGACGAATCAAGCACTGACGAACTGATTAAAAGATATCAACATTTGGGTGTTTCCGGAGAGTGGAAAGATGTAGAAAATACTAATTGGAATGAAGAATGGGAAAAGAATTATGATCCTGTTGAAGTTTCTGATAAGTGCATAATTCGTGCAGACTTCCATAAGATCTCCAAGAAATACCCTGTTGAAATTATTATAAATCCAAAGATGTCATTTGGAACTGGTCACCATGCCACAACGTTTCTAATGGCAAATGCTATGTTTCAGTTGGATTTAAAAGGCAAAAAAGTACTGGATGCAGGATGTGGAACCGGAGTATTGGCAATTTTGGCTGAAAAGCTTGGGTCAGAAAATACCCTGGCCTACGATGTGAGTCAATTATGCGTTGAAAATACATTGGAAAATATTGAAGTAAATGATTGCCATCGAATTGCTGTGGAAACAGGTGTGGTATCTGAAATAAAACATCAGGGAATATATGATGTGATTTTGGCTAATATCAATAAAAATGCACTTTTAGCAGAAATGAAATCTTTTTCAGATCTTCTTGATCGTCAGGGGTTTATTTTATTGAGTGGTTTCTTTGCCTCAGATCTTCCCGACCTCGAAAAAGAAGCTAGGGAAAATAATTTGAGGAAAGTGGATTTCTACCTAAAAGAAGATTGGGCTTGTTTAAAATTGGCTTCAAATTTGTGATTTTTAAAGTTTCAAGTACTTTTTCAACGAATATTACGTATACTATTTCAAGAATTAAGCTTAATTTCAAGAATTAATGGTTTCTCTGCAGGGGCTAAAATAAGTTATATAGATTATTGTGTTAAATAGGGTTTTCATAGGTATAGTGTTTTTTCTGATATCCTTTCAGGATTTTGCTCAAAGGGTTCTCCCTTCCGACAAAACTGAATTTGGAAATCAGGTGAAAGAGCTATTAGTGAAAACAGGTAAGGAAGCAGGAGAAACTACCGGAGATGAATTTATTTCTGTCTTTGGCTCCATGACATCCGATGTTCAGCAAAAAGTGATGTCTCAGAGTCAATTGATCATTGACAAGAGGTATAAAATATATCCACTGTTAAATGAATATTATAAATCATTGACCAATGCTGTAAATTTCATGAGCCTTAGCCCGGACAAACTTCTTGAATATCTCGATATGACAGACGGAGTATTGAACAACATGAAGCAAGCTGAGGTGTTGAGGTACTTCAAAAACATGTCTCTGTTTTTTGAGCATAATGCGCTTTACCATAGTGCAGCAAACAAAGTATATACAACGGGAAGTGAATTTACTTTTGAATATGTTGGTGCTGTTGAAATAGTTGATGATACATATACAGATTATGAAGAGCCGGCAGCAGACACTACCTATAGTGATTCCAATTGGGACGATGGAGGTTGGGACTACAATTGGGACGATCAAAGTACTACGGAAACCCAGGATACAAGTGATCCAAATTACGACCCTTGGGCAGAAACACAGAGTACTTATGAAGAACCAGAACCTATAGACCCT
>JAOUKG010000419.1 GCA_029882725.1 Cyclobacteriaceae bacterium | reverse complement strand
CGTCAATTTTAAAGCCTTCGTAATAATAATTATTAAAACGTTCCAGTCTGAATCCATAGTGGGCCATAGACCCGGAAACCTCTACCCTTCTTGTTTGGGAAAATGGGAAAAATGTAAGTAAGCTAAACTGATTTTCAAAGGTCCTCAAAATATCAATCGTGAAATTATCAACTACAATAGTGGTATCCTTTAGAGCCAAAGAATCCCTACTGTGACCCAACCAACCGGTTTTATAGGGAATGTGCGACAACACTACTCCCCAACTTGTTCTCTTTTTTTGATTGAAATAGGCAAATTGACTTCCAAAATCATAGATCTCACCATTTAAAGCAATTGCCGCAAACAATTGATTGGTTCCTAAAATATCACTAAACATGGTATTCACTCCGCCCATAAGCCCCGTGCCATATCTGCTTACTGAAACCCCCATGGAAGCCCCTCCTATGTAATCTAATTTAAATTTTGGTTTGTATGGTAACTTTTTAACAGAATCCCTGTTTAAAGGTCTGTGTACATGAAGAGTATCGATATAGGGTTGTATAATCAAACTTTTATTGGCAGTGAATTCTGGCAAGGTTGCAGCTGTGAAATTTACTGAATCTTTCAACACACTTTTTCCAGGCAGAGAGTCAATGGGTGCTGAATAGATATTATAACCATTTTTTTGATAATAGGAATATGCAAGTTGTCCACTTTGTGATGAATAACTTATAGCAGGTGACAAACTTGTAATTCCACTAATACCTATATAATAATCAGTATGCTGAAAAACTTTACCCGTATTTAAATTATAACTGTATAAGTTTCTGAATCCATCCCGATTTGATAAAAAAAGTATATTTTCACTGTCTTTAAAAATGGGATTAAGGTTATCAGCCTTTGTAAAAACCTCAATATTCTCAACACTTCGATCAGACAGTTTTAAGACAGCCAAATTGAAACGGCCTTTTTGTTCATTTTGCCATCCTAAACGATCGGTTACAAAAGCTAATTTTTCCCCATCGGGAGACCAAGCGGGTTGTATATCCGAATACCAATCGTCTGTTAGCTGTTGAACCTTTTTACTTTCCATATCATAGAGAAAGAGATCATTTTGACCGTTTACCAATCCGGTAAAAACCAATTGATCTTCTACCGGACTCCAGACAGGATTACTTATGGAAGGCACTCCGGGAATATCTATTTCTTTTATAATTTCATTCTTCCCTACATTCAAAACCACAATTGTATTTTGCCCTTTGCTAAAAACCACATAAGCAAAAAAGCGATTATCCGGTGACCACGTACCCGATGATTCTATAAAGTTCAATGCATCTATATGATCGATCTTACTATAACTATTGAGCTTACGTATTATATGCCCTGAACGAGCATCGGCCAGGTATAAATCAATTGTAAATACGTCCCGTTCCGAATAAAACACGAGATAATTACCATCAGAACTTAATTCAGGTGAAAGGTTCATACTCCCTGCATTTTTCTTGTCCAAAAGTTTTTTTCCTTTGATTATTTCCACGGAATCCTTAAACCAAGGCTTATAGTGATCGATTAGCGCAGTTTTCCACATATTAGAAAGCTCTTTTGTATTTATTCCTAAAACTGAATCTACTGCTACTTTAAGTCCATAGCTGGCCGTATTTTTGAATAATTTTATAACTGTACTGTCACCCCAATTACTCCCTATAAAAGCCCAAAAAGAATGGCCATACCTGTAGGGGAAATATTTCGGATCGGAATTCAGGTCTTTAATTGAAGGGATATCATCATAAAAAACGGCATCCCTCATCCACATGGCAGTATGCGAATCTAACCGGCCTATTGATAAATATTCCGCCATACCCTCTACCATCCAAAGAGGTAAGTATTGAATATTTTGAAGAGACAACGAATCGGCTTCACGCAACATATTGTATTGAAATGCGTGCACTAACTCATGACCTATTACATGATCGGTTTGTGCCCAGGTTCCCATAATGGGCATTACAACCCTGTTTTTAAGAGCTTCAGTTACACCGCCTGTTCCTGTGCCAATCAAGCTATTGACCGCGGTAGTTTGCTGGAAGTCAGCATGGTTATTGTAAAAAATGATTGGATTTTTGAATTGAATAGTATCTGAAAAGACTTTTTGGTAAATAGAATACCACCTCTCACTTAATTCTGCCATATACCTTATGGTAGAATCATTGGTATAATGGTAAATTTCAAAATGAGGAGTTTGCAATACTTCAAAATCGAATGAATGGTATTGTGGTTTGTTTCTGCCAAAATACTGCCCTCTTGCCTCCCCATTCCACCAAAAGGCACACACTACCAACAATATACTATGTACCAAATACCGATACATCGTGGTAAACATTATTAAATAACTTCACCTTATAGCAAATTCCTCACTGAACACTTCGCCGATATATTGTTTCACATGAATTTAACATGAACAAACAGTCAGCGAAAATTCAACTAGAGGAACTTCCACTATTCCAATTCAAGGAACATTTCAACAAGCCTTTACTTATGCTTATACAACACAAATGCCAATAAAAAAATTTGAACTTTTTGACAGTTTTTTATGAAATTTTGCAATTAATTAACCCGGGTTAATTGTTTTCATATCAATTACAAACCTATATCTCACATCACTTTTCAGCATCCGCTCATAGGCTTCATTGATTTCCTGCATTTTTATAACTTCCACGTCGGCTGTTATGTTGTGTTCAGCACAAAAATTAAGCATTTCCTGTGTTTCGGCAATGCCTCCTATTACAGATCCTGCCACAGATCTCCTACCGGTTATCATAGGCACTGTATTCAACATATTTTCTATTTTCCCTAAATACCCAACCACCACAAGAGTTCCACTTATGGCCAGAGTGGGCATATAAAGATTCACATCATGATCATAAGGAACGGTATCAATAATCAAATCAAATTTTCCTTTTGATTCTTCCATTTGTTTGTCGTCTGTGGATATTACTACCTGATGGGCTCCAAGTTTCATTGCATCTTCTGTTTTATGCGGAGATCTGGAAAGCAGGGTAACATGGGCACCTAAAGCATTTGCGAACTTAATGGCCATGTGGCCAAGACCACCCAAACCAATAACAGCTACTTTACTTCCCTTACCAACTTTCCAATGACGCAATGGCGACCATGTAGTAATTCCGGCACATAATAAAGGGGCGGTACCTGCCAAATCAAGATTTTCGGGTTGATTTAGAACAAAATGTTCATCTACCACTATAGTTTCAGAATATCCTCCAAAGGTCCTTGTACCCAGATATTTATCTTTTCCATTATAAGTACCTGTAAATCCGTTTAAGCAATATTGTTCCTGACCATTATTGCAACTATCGCATTGATGGCACGAATCGACCATTACCCCAACTGCGGCAAAATCACCAATTTTAAATCGGGATACCTTTTCACCAACCTGAATAACCTTTCCTATAATTTCATGGCCCGGCACGACAGGATAAACAGCATTGTTCCAATCGTTTCTGGCCATATGCAAATCGGAGTGACATACACCACAATACAGAATCTCAATTTCCACATCATTTGGTTGAACTTCCCTCCTGTTTATGTTCATTGGTTTAATTGGAGCATCAGCAGCCTCCGTACCGTAAGCTTTTATGTTTTTGGGGTTCATTGTGCTATTTCGTTTAGGTTTTAATTTTAATAAAAAAAGGTGATTAAGGAAAATTGATTTCAAAATTAAACTAGCCGTTTCAATACTTGCAAACCGAACGTGAATTTCGTAGGGATAACCTACAATTTCCCC
>JAOUKG010000418.1 GCA_029882725.1 Cyclobacteriaceae bacterium | reverse complement strand
AAACCGATCGGGTTTAACAGCTCTATCCCCTCTACGTTTTCTATCAACACTACTTCTAACTTTTACCTTCTTCTGTCGCGAAGTTCCCTCCTGCGCATAAGAGTACATTGGGGAAAACAATATAAAGGCAACCAACAGTAAAAATACTGCCGCTATTGGAGAAAAATATCCCCCCGATTTTTTTATATTTTTTGCGTTTCCCAAAGTAGTTGCAAGGCAACCCCAAATTTAATCAAAATTCTATTAAATACTTCAATTTTTCTTCCAGACGTGATTTTGCAAGAAAATTAACCTCCAAAGGGGATGAAAATGGCACAGGGGTGTCCAGAGAACCTACTCTCACAACAGGGCCATCCAAAAATTTAAAACAATTCTCTCCTATCCAGGCAGCTATTTCACCTCCAATTCCACCCGTAAGTGTATCTTCGTGTAATACCAGTGCCTTACCTGTTTTTTCTACCGATGCCTTTATCGTCTCTTTATCCCAGGGCATTAACGTACGCAAATCGATTATTTCAATAGTGTTTTCAGGGTAACTCTTTGCGGCCTCCACTGCCCAATGTACGCCCATTCCATAAGTAACTAAAGTTATTGTTTCCCCTGGTAAAACGGTTCTGGCCTTGCCAATCTCTATAGTGTAATATTCATCCGGCACCTCCTCAGTTATACTTCTGTAAAGATATTTATGTTCAAAATACAAATAGGGATTGGGGTCTTCAATTGCAGCGGCCAATAACCCTTTGGCCTCAATGGGGTTACTTGGATATACTATTTTCAACCCCGGAGTATGAAAAAACCAGGCTTCATTGGACTGTGAGTGAAAAGGCCCCGCCCCAACTCCCGCACCCGTTGGCATCCGCACTACAACATCGGCATGTTGCCCCCAACGGTAGTGCGACTTGGCTAAATTATTCACAATCTGATTGAATCCACTCGTTACAAAATCTGCAAACTGCATTTCAATCACACTCTTTCTATTGCATACAGACATCCCCAAACCTATTCCCAAAATAGCCGATTCACACAGTGGTGTATTTCTTATCCTACTTTTACCGAATTTTTCAACAAACCCTTCAGTAATCTTGAATACACCTCCATATTCTGCCACATCTTGCCCCATAATCACCAGATTATCGAACTTTTCCATGCTCTGTTTCAGCCCATCAGAAATAGCATCCACATACCTTTTACTCTCTGTTTTCCCTTTCGGGGAAAGCACTACCTGATGATACGGAAAATAGACATCAGCAGTCTCTGTTTCAGTAGAGACTTCGGGAAGGTTGTCTGCATAGGCCTCTTCCAGCCCATCATTGATCATTTTCTTGATATTCTTTTTAACAGAAGCGATATAATTCGAATCAATAATTTTATGTTCGAGTAAAAAGTTTTCGTAATTAATTACAGGGTCTTTTTTTGCCCAATGTTCCATTAATTCTTTGGGTACATATTTCGTTCCTGAGGCCTCCTCGTGACCCCTCATTCTAAACGTCATGGCTTCAATTATAACAGGTTGCGGGTTTTTCCTTATCTTCTTTACCCATTTATCCAAAACCGAGTACATCTCAAGAATATTATTCCCATCTACCTGCTCGGCGGCCATTCCATACCCTGGTCCTTTTTGAGTAAACGACTCACATTTAAACTGTTCATTAGAGGGTGTTGATAACCCGTATCCATTATTTTCAATGATAAAAACTACAGGTAAACCCCAAACAGCCGCAACATTAAGTGCTTCGTGAAAATCACCTTCACTAGTACCCCCATCTCCGGTGAAAACAATAGTTACCTTTCCATTTTTATCCAGCAAATTCGAAAGGGCAATACCATCGGCCACGGCCAACTGAGGGCCCAGGTGGGAGATCATGCCAACAATATGATGCTCTTTGCTTCCGAAATGAAATGACCGCTCCCTACCCTTGGAAAACCCCGACATTTTACCCTGAAATTGAGCAAAAAGCCTCTTTAAAGGGATTTCACGTCCTGTAAATACACCCAAATTTCTATGCATGGGCATTATATACTCATCTTGTTTCAAAACAGCCGATGCTGCCACCGCAATAGCCTCCTGGCCAATGCCCGAAAACCATTTGGAAACCTTCCCCTGCCGAAGTAGCAGAAGCATTTTCTCTTCAATCATTCGGGGTAACAGAATAGCATCGTAAAGTTTTTGAAGCTGTGTTTGGGTAAAACCTTTTTTAGAAAATTTCATAAAATACCAGAGACAGGATTATTTTTAATAATAACGTAAATCTAAAGTAAATTGAGTAAAAATGATTGGATGAGGAGCTGAAAAAGTTGTGAGGGCAAAAAGAAGGGAGGCAATATAAAAAACCAGACTATCTCGGAAATTAAAACAGTCTGGTAACTAACATTCTGTCCGCACGGAATGAAGATAATCCATTATACCCAAAAACATAAACACCACGGCATACAATTTGCCTTTTTAACTATCATTACAAACCCTATAGCATAAATCGGATTCAAATCATTTATATAATAAAAACCTTATAGGTGGTTGAATTTCTCGCCATTTTATTATCCCGTTAGGGATAAAATGTTTGTGGAAAATAAGCGTAACGGTTAACCGTCCCGTTAGCGGACGGAATGTTTTACAACATTTTATAGTCGCGAAATTTCGGCAACTTTTTTCCAACGAAACACAACAATCTGCCTTCCTTCAATCCAGTATTTCATCAGTTGGGGGGAGTCAACTTTAATTATTGCCCATAAGGGCTTAATAAAAAATGTAATTGCGATAACAAATAACATTTTCCTGGTATTATATTTTTTAGTTAAAAGGAATTAAAATACATAAATTGATTTGCGAAACTGGACATACATCAATTTTAAAATCCTTAACATTTACCAAACCTCTTACTCCATCAATATCTGGATAATCTATTGGTGTCAACTTATCATAATCATGCCTCAACCTGTAATTGAAATCAAGGGAAATTTCAGCAGATAGGGATAGCCAGGGAAGGAAAGAATATCTTATTCCTCCTAATGCCATAAAAACAAAAATTTGAGTTTTGGTTTTACCCTGAAAATACTTAGAGCAAGTTGGGGAGTATACAGTCCTTTTCCATTTGTATCCGAGTTAAAACCATATTCAATGCCTTTTCAGAAATACACTTTATTTTAACATAAAAAGCTTCACTTAACGGCATTGAAACCGTATTATTGCCAATCAATAGTGACAATCTGTTTAAGTGTGGTATGATAGAATATGATTATTTCGTTTTAGAGAATGGCTTGAGGGTATATGTTGTTCCCGATCCAAAAGTTTCTGTAGCCGTAATCAACATCCTTTACGATGTGGGTTCGCGCGATGAAACGCCAGAAAAAACCGGGTTTGCCCATCTTTTTGAACACCTTATGTTTGGTGGATCGGTCAATATTCCTAGTTATGACGAACCTTTACAACGTGTGGGAGGTGAAAACAATGCCTATACAACTACCGATTATACCAATTATTACCTCACGGTACCTTACCTTAATATAGAAACGGGTTTCTGGCTAGAATCCGACCGGATGCTGTCCCTGAGCTTCGACCCCAATGTACTTGAAGTACAACGGAAGGTAGTTATAGAAGAATTCAGACAACGTTATCTTAACAGACCTTATGGTGATGTAATGCATTATTTGAGGGAATTAGTCTATAAAGATCATCCATATAAATGGCCGGTTATTGGTAAAGACATTTCTCATATTGAAAATGCTACTATGGATGATGTGAGGGATTTTTTCAAAACACATTACCTTCCGGACCGCGCCATTATGGTGG
>JAOUKG010000417.1 GCA_029882725.1 Cyclobacteriaceae bacterium | reverse complement strand
CTGGATTACGTAATTTTTTACTGACAATAATTTTAAATCCAACCCGGCAATAAATTCACCGAAAGACACCATCATACTTTGATCATGAGTTACCTCTCCCATGAATTCACCCTCAAGGAAGGACAATATTCTGCACAATTTAGCGGAGCCATCCAATGATATGGTTTTGATATATTCACCACTGGCAAATGCAATAGGTTTTGGGAATTTATCACTTCCGGGTGTTTGAACTGCGTTTAAGATGGCGATTTCGGCCTCCACAATATCTCTTATTTTGGAGTCATCAGGATAAGTTTTGAAAATAAATTTCCCTTTTTCTGTTTCAATGAGGTAGTTGGCATTATCGTAGCCACTTAATTTTTTATAATCAATTACTAGACAACCAAAATGCAATTGAAGTATCTGTATCATTTTATTTGAATTAAATGGCCCGAAGCCTTTATTAAACCCCTGATTAAAGGTATTACCTTAATAATTATGAAAGTAAAATATTTTTCAAAACAGTATCAAATTTAAACAAACGTTTGTTTTACACTTATTTTTATTTTTCAAAATTATGGGGTTATATTTCGGATTATTGAATTAAATCAGTCCCTGTATTAATTTTTTTATTCAGTTGATCCATAAAAATGTTAAATACTTATAATTCAGAAGATAAAGTACTTGTAGCCGTAGATTGCATTATTTTCGGTTTTGACAAAAAAGATCTGAAAGTTTTACTCATCAAAAGGGATTTTGAACCAGAAAAGGGGAAATGGTCTTTGATGGGAGGATTCATGAAAAAAGATGAAACCCTTGATCAAGCTGCAACACGAGTACTATATCGTCTTACTGGTTTACATGATATCTATATGGAGCAACTCTACACTTTTAGTAAGGTAGACAGGGACCCAAAGGATAGAACAATTTCAGTAGCTTATTATGCCTTAATTAATATTGAAACCCACAATCAGGAGCTAATTGAAAAATCCTCGGCGAAATGGTTTTCAATAGCTCAGGCTCCCGAGTTGATTTTCGATCATACCCGAATGGTGGAGCATGCCATTTCCAGATTACGATCCAGAGCAAGTACCAAGCCCATTGGGTTTGAACTTTTACCTGATAAATTCACCATGAAACAGCTTCAGGAATTATATGAAGCCATTTTTGATAAAGAATTGGATAAGAGAAATTTCATCAACAAAGTCAATTCTTTGGATATACTTATCAAACTTGATGAAAAAGATAAAACCTCCTCAAAAAAAGGTTCCTATCTCTATACCTTTGACGAAGTGAAATACAATAAAAAAGTATTGGACGGATTTCTATTTAAACCTGTACCGTACGTTTTGCATCCGAATAACAGGTAGTGATAATATCAATCAACGATTCGCCATCTCTTTCCCTAATTCTTCCAAGGTTCTTCCCTTTGTTTCCGGCATAAAGAAGTACACAAAAAGCAGCTGCAATACCATCATAAAGGCAAAAATACCAAAGACCATACCCGGACCAATAGTAGAAAACAAAAACGGAATTGCGGAAGGTATTGCCGCAGCTAATATCCAATGTGTTGAACTGCCTAAAGACTGGCCTGAAGCACGCAGGTGGTTAGGAAATATCTCTGATATAAACACCCAGATCACTGCCCCCTGCCCTATGGCATGTGAAGCAATAAAAATAAATAAGAATCCGGGAACGTACATACCTTGCCAGTTCTGAATAAAGGCAAAAGCAACCAATGTAAGTGAAATAATGTACCCAACAGAGCCGATATACATTAATTGTTTTCGACCTACTCTATCTATCAGGAATATTCCAAAAAGAGTGAAGACAAGATTGGTAACACCAATTCCGGTACTGCTCAATAAAGCGGTACTTTGCCCTAATCCCGCAGATTCAAAAATTCTGGGTGCATAGTACAGAAAAGCATTTATTCCCGAAAACTGATTGAAAAAAGCGATAAAAAAGGCCAAAAAGACAGGAAATCTGTATTTTTTCTTAAAAATAGATTCATTAGAGCCATGATCTTCCCGAATTTCTTCTTCAATTTCTTTTACAATTACCCCCACATCATCGTCCGAGTTTATCAATTTAAGCTTTTCTATAGCTTCGTCCCGTCTTCCTTTAACAAGCAACCAACGTGGGCTTTCGGGTACACCAATAACCATCATCGTATAAATCAGGGCCGGGATTGCCTCAACACCCAACATCCACCTCCAGGCATTTACACCTATATCGGAAAGTAAGTAGTTGGAAAAAAATGCTACCAATATTCCAAAGACAATGTTGAATTGGTACAATGCAACCAATTTTCCGCGGTCTTCGGCGGGAGAAATTTCAGAAACATAGGCCGGTGCTGCAATAGTGGAAGCACCAACACCCAAACCACCTAAAAATCTAAAAAAAGCAAAAGTCCATGGATCACTTACAAGAGCAGAACCAACAGCGGAAAGCAGATAAAAAATCCCAATCCAAAATAACGTCTTTTTTCTTCCGAACTTACTAGTAGGAAAACCACCAAATATAGCCCCAATCACGGTTCCCCAAAGGGCAGAGGCCATTACTACTGAGCCATGAAAACCATCGGTAGAACCCCATAATGCCTGAAGTGCCTGATCGGCCCCCGAAATAACTACGGTGTCGAAACCAAAGAGAAAACCTGCCAAAGCAGCCGTTAATGACCAATAGATTATTTTATTTTTTCCTTCCATACGTAATAAATAATTTTTTGAAGATAGTAATTATTTCTTTAAACCAATTTATTCATTACACATCATTCAAAACCTTATTGCTAAATTGGCATAAATAGGGATAAATCAAAGTTTACAGATGCATTTTTACAAATCAAACAAACCAGGCAACCATAAACTGAGTTGTGGGAAGTAAGTAATTAGAAATAACGCTAAAATCATAGCGATAAATAGAGGTAATAAAGGTTTTATTACTTTTTCAATAGTTGTTTTAGCAATTCCCACTCCTACAAATAAAACTGATCCCACAGGAGGAGTACACAACCCTATACAAAGATTTAAAACCATGATCATCCCAAAATGAACAGGATCGATACCCAATTTTGTAACTACAGGTAAAAAAATCGGGGTAAAAATCAGTACAGCGGGAGTTATATCCATAAATACACCAACAAATAGCAAAATCAAATTAATAATTAAAAGAATCACAATTTTATTGTCACTTAGGCTCAGTAGAGCGGTACTGATATCCTGAGGTATATTTTCATAAGACAACACCCACGTCATACTCATGGAAGCGGCAATTAATAACATTACCACCGCAGTTGTTGAAGATGCATCCAATAAAATTTTAGGCAAATCGGCCATTTTAATTTCCTTGTAAATGAGCCCAAGAATCAAAGTGTACAAAACGGCTACAGCTGAAGCTTCCGTTGCAGTAAAAACCCCCATGACAATACCTCCCATTACCACTATCAGAAGAAATAAACTGGGTAAGGCCACTACAAAAGTTTTAAATATCTGGCCAATAGAGGCCATTTTACCGGTTTTGTATTTTTTCTTTTTAGCCCAAATCATGGCTACAATCATTAGAAATAAACCCGTCAATATACCCGGTATATACCCTGCTAAAAACAAGGCTGCAATAGAAACACCTCCACTGGCAAGCGAATAAACTATCAACACATTACTAGGCGGAATAAGAAGCCCTGTAGTAGATGATGTGATATTTACAGCGGCGCCAAATTCTTTTGAGTACCCTTCTTTTTCCATTTCCGGGCCTAAAATACTTCCCATGGCCGAGGCACTGGCCATTGCTGATCCCGCTATGGCTCCCATCA
>JAOUKG010000467.1 GCA_029882725.1 Cyclobacteriaceae bacterium | reverse complement strand
ATTTCCGGGCAGGCAACGACCGCCAAAGAACTCTTTGAGCAGGTAGAAAATCTGCAAAATATAATTGCACCTGTTGGTGGAGGGGGGCTGTTGAGTGGAACTATATTAGCCACAGCCTGCTTTAACAATACATGTTTTGTTTATGCAGGAGAACCGGAAGGAGCCGATGATGCCCAAAAATCTGTTATTGAAGGAAAAATAATACCTTCAGTAAATCCTAAAACCATTGCCGATGGATTACTTACTACTTTGGGAGATAAAAATTTTCCAATTATTAAAAAGGGTATTAAAAAAGTATTAACTGTTTCCGACTCAGAAATTGTATCAGCAATGAGGCTGATTTGGGAGCGCATGAAAATAGTGGTTGAACCCTCAGGTGCTGTGCCACTTGCTGCTGTAATTAAAAACAAAGAGTTGTTTAAAAATAAAAGAACGGGCATTATTATTTCAGGGGGTAATATAGATTTGGAAGTGTTTTTTGAGCAGTTTTCATTAGGGAAGTAATACAAAAATGTAGGTGTCTTGTAATAAAATTTTGTTGATATATATTATTTTGCATCGAGTTATAAGGTTTGTGTAAGTAAATTTTAAGATTAATGTCAAGGTTATATCGATCACAAAAAGTTATTATCAATGAGTTTTTTAAAATAACCGTGATTTTTCTTTTTTTTGTTTTCATTACTGACAACTCTTTGGCTCAAAGCAACTGCGAATTTAAAAAATCAGAAAATGGAATTAAGGTGTATTCTTGTGAAACAAGTTCTTCACCTTATAATGCCGTAAAGGCAGAATTTGAAGTAAATGGGAGTATTGATGATTACATTTTACTTTTACTTGAGGTAAGTAATTACCAAAATTGGAAGTACCGTGTGGTAAAATCTTCTTTAATAAAAAAAGTAAATGATTATGAGTTGATTTACAGAATGGAAATAGACAGTCCCTGGCCGGTAAGTGATCGGGATTTGGTAGAACATTTAGTATTAACACAAGACTCTGTAACAAAACAAGTACGGCTTGATATAAAAAGTGACTCAAAATATATTCCGGAAAGAGAGGGGTTCGTTAGAATTCCAAAATCACACTCAATTTTGGTTGTGACTCCTTACAATGAAAATTCACTTAAGGTTTCTTTTTATATTGAAGCCGATCCAGGAGGTATATTGCCCGCCTGGGTTGCAAATATGGTGTCTATTTATGGCCCGTTAGAAACTTTTGGAAAAGTAAAAGAAATTTTAAATTTGAGTAGTTTGAATACACCAACCTCTAAATAATCAATAATTATGGAATTGGAGCTTACTAATCCAATGGTTTATGCAGTCCCCTGTTTTGTTGCATTTATTTTAATGGAGATTGTTCATTGGAAAAAACGTGGGCCAAACGATACGTACAACCTAAAAGATTTAAAAGCGAGTAGTATAATTGCTTTGGGAACTGCCATTTTGGGTCCATTGGCTAAAATAACCTATATAACTTGGTTGTTTGTTACCGTATACGAGGTTTTTAACCCGATGGTAAATGGGGTGAGAATGAATATTTTTGGTTATCAATCTTTTGGCTACGAATGGTATTTTTGGGTATTGTGTCAATTGGGGGATGATATTACTTTTTACTGGTTTCACAGGCTAAGCCATACAATCCGATTTTTCTGGGCAGCCCATATTCCTCATCACTCTTCCGAGTATTTTAATTATGGAACGGGGATTCGAATCAGCTGGTTTACCTTGGTAAACAAACCTTTTTTTTACATATGGTTAATGGCAATAGGATTTCATGTTGAGATGGTAATTATATGCCTGGCAATTGAAACAATTTATCAATTTCAATTGCATACTAAATTGGTGCCTAAATTGGGGGTACTTGAAAAAATACTGGTTACACATACTCAGCATCAGGTGCATCACGGCAAAAATATTGAGTATTTAGATAAAAACCACGGTGGCATTTTGAGTATATGGGACCGATTATTTGGTTCTTTTAGGGAATATGACGAAAAAATTAAAATTGAATACGGCATATTAAACAAGGAATTATCTTTCAATCCCATACAAATCATAACCCATGAGTATCAGTCTATATGGGAAGATGTAAAAAGTTCAAAAAATTTAACGGAAGCATTTAAATATGTCTTTGGTCCTCCAGGTTGGAGTCCCGATGGATCCCGAAAAACAGCCAGGGAATTGCAAAATGAATTAAAACTTGAACAAGTAAAAACAACTTCAAACTAAGTTTTTTTTAGAATGGAAATAAGAGAGCCCAACAACATAGAAATATTCAATATTCTTATTCAGGAACCTATGCGGTCCAGTACTGATGTTTTAGTAGGTATTGTTAGTTTGATTCTGTGTTATAAACTATATAAAACGAAAATTGCAAGTACTTCATATAAGGCATTTATTTTTTATTTCTTTTTTATGGGCCTAACTACTCTGTCTGCAGGTACAATAGGACATGCATTTCAGTATATTTTTAGTTACAACTGGAAAACATTAGGATGGAGTTTTAGTGCTTTATCTATTTTTGTGCTTCAGCAAGCCTCCTATCGAAGTCTTATTGATTTAATAGGTAAAAAAGTTTTTAAAATACTTAATGTAGCTTCTTTCTTACAAATATTCTTCTTTTTTGGTCTGATAATTAATCCTGAAACCCGACTATTTACCGTTGTACAGGTAAATAGTGCAATAGGTTTAATGGGGATGATACTTCCTGTACATTTATATGCTGTGTATCAGGGAAACATAAAAAGTAGTAGATGGATTTCCCTCGCATTACTTTGGGGCCTGGTTCCGGCAGTTGTTTATAATTTTGAACTAGGCATACATCAATGGTTTGATCATTCTGCAGTGTCTCATATTTTAATGATAATCTTTTTGATTATAATGTATCAAGGAGTAAAACGAATAGTGCCACAGCACCAGTTCTAGCTTTGGAAGCAATTATTTTACCTCTGGGAACGTAAAGAACGACGCTAAACCAGTTCATAAGTTATTGGTCATTGGCCTTGGGTGTATTATATTATTGCCTAAATTAGATTTATAAAAGGTTGTTTTTTATTTATCGAACTTAAAGCTATGAAACGCACAATAACCACTTTAATCCTTTCCTTTACCCTATTGTTTATTCATGCTCAAGTAAATTTAAATTATCAGGAACCACCTGAAGAAATAAAAATTCTTGCCGATGTACCTCCAACACCTTCAGTTTTGCTTGATGAAAAAGGGGAATACATGGTTTTATTACATCGTTCGGCATTTAAATCCATAGATGAATTATCAGCTGATGAATACAGGTTGGCAGGAATACGGATTAACCCTAAAACTTTTAGTAAAAGCCGGGGTCGCTATTACAACTCTATTACGATTAAAAAATTAAAAGACAAAGAGGCTCAATTAGTTAAAAATTTGCCTGAAAAAGCTTTGTTGTCAAATTTTTCATGGTCACAAGATTATTCAAAATTGGCTTTTACCAATCAGGT
>JAOUKG010000416.1 GCA_029882725.1 Cyclobacteriaceae bacterium | reverse complement strand
ATAAAGGATCTCAAAATATCTAAACCACAAAAATTATTCTTATCTTATGTAGAGCTTGCTGAAAAGCTGTTTGGGTAGAAAGGGCTATATTGTATAAAAAATCAAATTTTTCGTGTCTTTCAGCACGACCTATGTACCTGTAGAATGAACATTGAAGTATTAATTACGTTATAACTAAATTATTCTATGGAACAACGCTTTACTATCATTGAACCTGGTGTCAAAATCTTCTCTGTCTCATCTCGTTTTTATGAGAATGCTTTCGTCCGGAATAAACATTCATTGCCCATTGTTCGTACTTTATCTTTATTGTTGAATGATTCTTACCCCCTAAACTATCTAAACTATCTAAACCCTCTAAACCCCCTAAACCCCCTAAACACCTAAACAACTAAACCCCTAAACCCCTAAACCCCTAAACCCCTAAACACCTCAACCCCTCAACAACTAAACAACTAACCCCCAAAAAACCCCTGCAACATGGCTTCTTCTTCTGAAAAAACAAGTAATGCGTTTGAAACAATCAATACCTTCAAGTCCATAAATATCCTCATTGATAATATCAACAAAAAAGGAGAAAAGGAGATAAAAACAGACCGCCTGAAGGTGGATATGTCTGTTTCCGATGAAGGTAAAAATCAACGAAGCGAGTATATAACAAAGGAAACGGGGCAAACGCCTGAATTTCTTTATGGAAATAAGCCGTTTAAGGATTTTCAGAGCCTGGAAGGAAATATTGAGAACTACATAGGTATGTCTATGGTTCCTACCGGTGTTATCGGACCTTTACGCGTGGTGGGTTCTTCCGCCAATGGTGATTATTATGTTCCTCTTGCTACAACCGAAGGAGCCCTCGTGGCATCCTACCACCGGGGAGCCAAGGCCTGTTATCTGGCAGGGGGAGCTACCTCGATTTGTCTGGTGGAAGGGGTACAGCGGAGTCCGGTTTTTAAATTCAACGACCTTACTCAACTGGGTTTATTTATAGGTTGGGTATTGCCACAATTGGAACAATTCAAAAAAATTACGTGCGAAAATAGTCGTTTTGCCAAGTTAATGGATATGAGAGCCAATATTGAAGGCAATCATCTTATATTGATATTTGAATACCATACCGGCGACGCTTCCGGACAAAATATGGTGACTATTTGTACGGAAGCCATTTGTCAATATATTTTACAAAATGCACCTGTAAAGCCTTTATTGTGGTTTATCGAAAGTAATTATTCGGGCGATAAAAAAGCAACGGCTCTTTCTTTTACCAATGTACGGGGCAAGAAAGTCACTTCCGAAATTGTACTTTCCGAAGACCTTATCAAGGGGGTGTTGAAAACTACTGCCGAATTGATGGCAGAGTATTGGCGCTCTTCTTCCATAGGTATTGTACAGAGCGGTGCCATTGGTATTCAGGGGCATTATGCCAACGGACTCACTGCCTTGTTCATCGCAACGGGACAGGATGTGGCTTGTATTTCTGAAGCGGCTACGGGTATTACCAGAATGGAAGCCAATAAAGACGGTTCATTGTATGCTTGTGTCACTCTTCCCAATTTAATTGTGGGTACAGTGGGTGGTGGAACCGGGTTGCCTACGCAAAAAGAATGTTTGGAATTGATGGATTGTTACGGTGCCGGTAATTCACGAAAGTTTGCCGAAATATGTGGAGCACTGGTTCTGGCCGGTGAATTGTCGATAGCCGCCGCACTTTCTGCCGGACATTTTACAGCGGCTCATAAGAAACTAGGAAGAAAAAACGTCTAAGCCTGTGATAGCCAAAGAACCGAATGAATTCATAAAACCCGAGGAAAATAATGCTTCATTTATTTACCGGTTTTACCTCTATCAAAAAGAGCGTTTTCCGTTTTTGGGTCACGGTCTGTTGGTGGCTTCTTTCAGCTTTTCCGCCATAGCGTATTCAAGAATATGCCGGGGCGCAACAGGCTTTATTCCATGGGAAACATACCTGGTAGGGATATTCACCACCATCTCGCTCTTTTTTCTGGTACGGGTATTCGATGAGTTTAAAGATGCCGAAGACGATGCCCGATACCGACAGGAACTCCCCGTGCCACGTGGGTTGATAAGTCTGCGCGAATTGATGATTTTGGGAATTATCTCGGCCATACTTCAAATTGGGGTCAATCTGTTTTTCTTTCCAAAAATGCTCATCATCTATTTCGTGGTTATAGGGTATCTGCTGCTGATGGGAAAAGAATTTTTTATCGCCGATTGGTTGAAGAAACACCAGTTTTGGTATGTTACTTCCCACATGTTCATTATTCCTCTTATCGATATCTACGCTTCGGGATTGGATTGGATGCTGGAAGGGGTGGAGGCTCCTGTGGGTTTGGTGTTCTTTTTTGCCGTAAGCTACATGAATGGAATTGTGCTGGAGGTAGGCAGGAAAATCCGAACGCCCAAAGATGAATCGGAAGGGGTGCTTACCTACACTTCCATGTTGGGGCTTAATAAAGCGGTTTGGTTATGGATTGGCATATTGTTTATCACGTTCTGTTTGGCTGTAGCGGCTTCGCAATTTGCGGGATATGGCCAGGTGGCGCTGTTGGTATTGGGTTGCATTTATTTAATTTGTGTGATCCCGGCTTTCTATTTTCTGAAATATAAAACAAAGGGATCTGCCAAAGCCATAGAAATGCTCTCTGCTTTATGGACCATTGCCATGTACCTCACCCTCGGCGGTATTCCCATGCTTAACTCCTTATTTTTTGGCTCATGAAATTTCTAACCTCCGATGAAAAGGACCTCAAGGGGCTCCATATAGGCGGCAAAGCGCAAAATCTTTTCCGGTTGAAGGAAGAAGGGTTCAATGTACCCAAGTGGATAGTGATTCCGTGGGAAGAACTGGAGAAACTCGTTCCCATACGGGATGTTCGGGATAGTATAGACAATACGGCTTTCGCCGAAATCAAAGCCCTCATTAACCGGATAGAGTTTCACGAAAGTGGAATAAAAGATATAATAAAAAATTTTACGGGTGTGGAATACCTGGCGGTCCGGTCTTCGGCTTTGGATGAAGATAATGCCGATTTTTCCTACGCCGGTCAGTTTGAATCGTATTTGTTTGTTACGGCAGAAACCCTCCAAGACTATATTAAAAAGGTATGGCTTTCGGCGTTTTCGGAAAGGGTGTTACACTACAGGAAAACCAACAACCTGAATACAAGTTTTGGAATTGGAGTGATAGTTCAGGAAATGATTCCCTCGGAAGTATCGGGGGTGGCTTTTGGTGTAAATCCTGCCAATGGCGACCGCCGGGCCAAGGTAATCAGTGCGGTGTATGGGTTGGGCGAAGGCCTGGTGTCGGGTTTACTTGATTCAGATAATTTTATAATAAAAGAGGGGAAGATAGAGGAGCAGATTGTTGAAAAGAAAGAAAAGTTAATACTGGATGTTCAGGCAAAATCGGGTATAAAAAAGGTTTCTGTTGAGGAAGAAGATCGGAAACTGCCTGCGTTGAATACTAATCAGTTAATGGAAATCTCTTCCCTGCTCGACAAAGCATTTCAGGTATTTGGAAAACCCCAGGACATGGAGTTTGGGGTTTATAATCAGCAACTATTTGTTTTGCAATCGAGACCAGTAACCAATTTGCACAAAATAGCCGACGTGGGTGGGGAATATGTGCTATGGGACAATAGCAATATCATTGAATCGTATCCCGGGGTTACTACTCCCCTCACTTTTTCCTTTATCAGTAAATCGTACGAAGGAGCCTACAGACTTTTCTGTGAATTTATGGGGGTGGATAGGGCGGTAATTGATAAAAACGATCGTGTTTTTGCCAATACGTTGG
>JAOUKG010000415.1 GCA_029882725.1 Cyclobacteriaceae bacterium | reverse complement strand
TTCAACACTTAAATTGCCTGCTACTGTATCGGAAGTAAAGGTTTCATTGTACAACTGACCTCTGAGTGTGGCGAGGTAAGGATCCAGTTTTTCCAAAAACTTCACAGGGGGCAATCCATTCCACTCTTCATGCCACATTGCTTTGTGCCCTGCGGCACATCTGCTTCTCTTGAATGAACTTAAATCCTGATTTTCAATAAGCATATACGTCATCCAATCACAATGTTCCATCCAGGAGTATGCTCTTTGCCTGATCTCTTTATCCTCTCTTATTACATGGAGAATCTTGGCCCAAAACCATTCCGAAGAATAAATCCCCCCTTCATATTTTGTAAAATCGACACCTCCCCAGGAAACCGACAATTCATTGATTTCATTGGCTTCATTGATGGCCGTATGATCTTTCCACAAAACCATCATAGCATTTGGATTCCCCTCCAGTCCGTCCAACATGGCAAGTGGAGTTCCATTCTGATCTACCGGCAATGGTGATGAACCGGTAGTATCCACACAAATGGACTTAATTTGCGTACTATCAACCCCAGCTTCCTTGACTATTTTCTTAATTGTTAATTCTAGTCCCTCTACATGATCCTGTGGGTGTTGCCGAAACTGATTTTTTGCTGAATTACAATATTTTTTCTCTGCCCATCTTTTATAATAATGTACTTCCGAGGCTATTTCTTTGCCATCTTCTGTATCTACCAAAACAGATCTTACCGAGTCTGTTCCAAAATCAACACCAATTACATACTTCTTCATTACTATATAGATTGTATCAATACAAATATAAAATTATAACTAATAACTGTTAATATAACACTTATTTATTTCATTCCCAGTTTCAATACTACCATAGAATAAGCAGGAACTTTATAATCTATCCTTCCCTTCTTCACTTTAAAAGTATCTATAGAAGGGCTTATGTTTTCAGGGGAACCGAAAGAGTTTTCGTCTTCCAAATTTATCAGTTTAACTGATTTAATTTTACCCAAACTTTCATTTTACCTATTCCCCGGTTTGACCAGGCGTAATAGGGAATGGCTTTCACACTGCCATTGTTTATTACATTAACCCCACCCAATAAATCATCTTCTTTATTCACATTAAAAACATCATTGGAATTAATACTAAATGAATCAAAATCTTCAGGGTTATCCACCTCTTCAAAAGCATATACAACAGGGCCGTATTCCAGAGCCACTTTACCCTGATTTTCGGTTACCTTCTCATTCGTAATTACTTTTTTCACTTCCATTGGAAAATCAATCGATAACTTATCTCCTTCTTTCCAGGCTGTAGTGATTTCAATATACCCATCTACCACATCGGCCTCAATTTTACTGTTGTTAAATCTTAATTGAACGGATGTAGGGGTATTTTCTAAATAGGAATACAGGTCACCCGGCATCGCCTCATTGTGAGCCCATCCCGGAATCCTCAACTTAATAGAAAAGAAACCTCTTTTTTCCGGGTTTATCTGAAAGTTCACCGTTCCATTCCAGGGATACTCCGTAGTTTGGATTATTTCCACATTTCTATCCTTTAAGGGAATTGTAGCCGTATTGGAAACATACAAATTGACATATACAGTATCCTCGGAAGTAGAATACACTAAACCGGGAAGCGAAGGAATAAACCGTATTAAATTGGTAGGACAGCAAGAACAATCAAACCAGGACTGACGTGTACACTCTCCCTTATTGAATTTATATACCCCATCCGACTCCAGAGCATTGGGATAGAAAAACTTCTGACCATCCAATGAGAGTCCTGAAATCAACCCATTGTACAATGTTCTTTCAATAATATCGAAATAATTTGCCTCGCCTGTTAGATTGTGTAATCGGTGATTCCAGTACACATTCCCAATAGAGGCACAGGTTTCATTGTATGCAGTAAGGTTTGGTAATTCATAATTATCGCCAAAAGCCTCCCCTTCGTGATGCGCACCAATTCCTCCGGTGATGTACATTTTTTTATACACCATATTTTCCCAAAGGTTATTCACGGCATGGAGATAGGCAGAATCTTTTTGAATGGCTGCAATATCGGTCATTGCGGCATACATGTATACTGCACGAACGGAATGCCCTACCACTTCATCTTGTTGTATAACTGGAACATGATCCTGTGAATAAGGCCCAAACAAATCGTGGTGATTTGCATTTCCCCTGTTATCAAGAAAGTACTTAGCCAAATTTAGATATTCTTCTTTTTTTGTTATTTGATATAATTTTATCAATCCGGTTTCTATGATCTGATGACCAGGTACCGCGTGTATTTTCCCCTCTCCATCACCAAAGGTATTCACCATTAAATCGGCATTTTTTAAGGCAATATCCAGGAAGTTTCTTTTTCCGGTGGCTAAATAATGAACATAAGCAGCTTCATAAAGATGGCCTGCATTGTACAGTTCGTGACTCATAAACAGGGATTCCCAACGCTTACCTTCATCTACCTTTACCCAGGGAGCGGGTGGTTTAGCAGGGTCAATGGTTCGCCAAGTAGTGAGGTATCCATCTTGCTCCTGACCGGTTTTGATAATTCCCACCAGTGAATCCAACAATATTTCCAGCTCCTCATTAGGAGAACTAATCAATGAGTTGGATGCACCTTCAATAATTTTATACACATCGGTATCATCAAAGGGCATTGCACCCTTTACGGTTCCTTCTTTTTTACCCCCTGCCACCAAAAAATTCTCAAATCTCCCCTCCTCCTCGCATTTTTTCAAGGCATATTCGATGGTCTTTTCTTGTACTCTTTTAATAATTGGCAACCAAAAGTTATCCGAAAGCCTGACATTTTGGATATTAACAGGAGTCAGGGAATATCCTGAAACCTTGGGAGAAACTACTTCACCCTCTTTGTTTTCCGGCGTTTCATCCTGGCTTGTACAACTGTATAAAAATGTGAATAAAGCCAGAACAACCGACAAACTATTTATTATATATCTCTTTTTCATACAATCATTTTAATACATTTTCCTTTAAAAATGGCCATTTCTCTACATCCCATCCTAATTCCGCAATTTTTAACTTTGATTTTCCATCGTCATGAGCATCATACGCATGAAAAACTATAATATCTTTTCCGTCCACGAACCTACAGGTGTGGAAGCGATGGCCAACCCAATTACGCTTAGCCGGCCTACAATTGAAGGATCGTGGGTATTGTAAAGTCCCCAATCAAAAACACGATCGACAGAAGCTAGATCATAATAGGTGTCATTAATACTGTTTATATCAAAATCGTCTGTACCGGGTATAATTAACTTCTGAACAGAATCTTCCGCCTTATTACATGATTGTAAATACAATAAAGTAGCGGCAATCATGAATAATTTAATGTAATCAATTTTGTGACACATTATTATTATTAAATTCCTTCAATAACCAAAACGGAATATTTGGGCAATTCAATAGTTACTATGTTTTTTTTCACTTTCACTCCTGAAAATTCCTTTGGTGTCACTTTATTGGGTTGTTCCCAGTTGTTGTGATCCTGTAACTTCGGAGAACTTAAAATGGTAGCTTTTTGAATATTTTTTAATCCCAAATCCGCCAGATTAAATTCAACAGTATGGTTATTATTGGCATCGATATTCACCAAAGAAACGTGAACTTTTCCAGCCTTGTCTCTTGAAGCGGAAATTGAAATAGCAGGTAACGTTTCACCTTTCAATGAATACTCCGGTGAATGGAACGAAACAGGAATTAATGTAGCGTCTTGATGAACAGCATACATTTTCATTACATGATAGGTGGGGGTCAGCACCATTTTTTCTTCATTTGTTAAAATTACGGCCTGCAAT
>JAOUKG010000414.1 GCA_029882725.1 Cyclobacteriaceae bacterium | reverse complement strand
CAGGTCCAGATTTTTATTAGGAAGGTATTCCGAATTTTCCGAAACATCGGTATCAACAAAGTAAACCAATAGATTTTCATGTCGGCTGTGTTGACCCAAGCCGAAGCCAAGCTTTTGCTGGTTCTTCATGGCGAAGGTCAGCCCCAGTCTGGGTTCCAATGACTGGTCGGCACTGAGTGCGAAATAGGAATAGTGAAGACCTCCGGTAAGGACAACCTTGTCGGTGAATTTGTACTTGGCTTGCACATACCACTGGTACAAACTAGTGTTTCCTTCACTGTCCATAAATTTGTTCCAAATTTGTGTATTGTCATCAAAAGTTTTCGAGAAATAATTGTAGCCAAGCAAATTCACAATACCTCCTACCCTCACCGTGGTTCTTCCTGAGAGTTTACGGTTGTAAAAAGAACTGAACCTGATCGCTTTTTTCTGAAGACTATCATATAATGAACCGTGTAATAGGCCGGCAGTGGTCATCGTTTGGTAATCTTCGGAACTAAAGCTCATAGATTTAGAGATGACTGTCTGAATATAGGATTTGTTGTCGGGGAAATAGTTGTGTGTCAGCCCAGTGGCATACATTCCTGTATTGGTAACATCACTGTAGCCATATTGGAAGTTTTCAGGTTCGGAAGCATTGGGGATATATTTTTCATCAACATCTGACAATCCGCCAATTCCCCAGAATGAAAAGTTGCCTGACTTTTTGGTGGGAAGGTGAAATTTATAGGAAAGATCCTGGTAATTAGGAAGAGCATTTTCCGATACCTCAATGTTGAAATTGTTAAGCAATGACAGTGTGGCGTACCGGTAATTGAATAGAAAGGAACCATCATAGCCTTTCTTAAAGGGGCCTTCGGCTGATAAATCAATTCCGAGAACCCCTGCCTGTATAGTGAATTCATTTTTCCTATTGTTCCCTTTTCGAAGGTTTAGATCGAAAACGCCCGACAACGCATTGCCGTAATCTGCCGGAAAGGCCCCGGTATAAAAATCGGAATTCCCCAGCATATTGGTGCTAAGAATACTTACTGCACCACTTGTATAACCTTCCTCAGCAAAATGATTGGGAGAAGGTATTTCCACTCCTTCCAGCTTCCAGAGCATCCAGTGCGGGGAGTTGCCCCTGATCACAATTTCATTGGATGCATCGTCAGTACCCGAAACCCCTGCAAAAACCTGAACCATTCGGGCGGGATCACTGATGCTGGCTGCATAGCGTTTAGTTTCTTCCGAATCGAAGGAACGGGCACTGACTGTAGCCATTTCATTTAATGGTTCTGTGTTGTCTGACTGTATAATTACGTCTCCAAGTGTTTGAACTTGTTCCGTCAGTTCAATGGTGAGGATAGTTTCCTTACCAGAACCGTGCAGAAATCCTGAAACTAAGCCATCACCATAACCAATATAGGAGACTTTTAATGAATAACGGCCTATAGGCAGGTCTTTGATAGTAAAATTTCCATCAAGATCGGTGGTCGTACCAATCACTGGGTCTGTATTCAAAACAAAAACATTGGCAAAAGGTAATGATGATTTTGAATCCTTATCCAGTACAGTTCCCCGCACATTTTGTTTGATTGTATTTTCAGGCGTTGAAGTCTGATTTTTCAGGGGTTTTTCTTCGGGCTTGATTATTAGAGTGTTATTTACTTTTTCGTAGGTGAGACCTGTGTTTTTCAATATTTCGCGAAGAGCCTCCTCAATAGTTACTTTGCTCACCCGAACATTTATATGGGGAGCTTTTTCTAGTTCCTCATGATTGTAAATAAAACTATAATCAGTTTGTTTTCGCAACTCATCAATAGCCTTTTCAACTGTTGAATTATACAGAGTAATGTTTATAAGGGATTGTTGTGCAAAGGTATTTAACCCCGTAAAAATGAAAACTATCAGAAAAACACGGCCAATTTCCTTTCTCATTCGACAGAGAAAATGTTTAAAATAATAGTTATTTAAGTGTTTTTTCATAATTTTGATACATTAAAGATGAGAAGTCTTTTAAAACAATTATCAATGGGAAGCGTTGCCGCGCTTTCCATTTTTATTTTATAATTACGTTTTGGTTTATTATTTCAAATTTCACTTCGGTGGTCATTTCCAGCATTTCCAATATGGATGATGCCTGTTGATTATTGTCAAAACGGGCAGTGAAATGATAATTTCTGGCCTGTTCATTTTCAAATTCATAGGTGAAGTTATACCACCTTGCAAGTCGCTTCATTACATTTTCAAGGTTTTCATTATTGAATTCCAGTTTGTTTTCAACCCAGGAGGTATAAAAGGCCACATTGACTTGTTCAATATTGATTGACTTGTCTTGTTTTTTCACTATGGCCTGATTCCCGGGAAAAAGTATTTTATATCTGTCTGACGCTGAATCAGGAGTGATTTTTACAGAGCCTTCCGCTAACGTTGTTTTTATTTCTGAATCATCTGCATAGGCAGATACGTTAAAGACAGTTCCCAAAACACGAATGTTGCCTGTATTGGTGCTCACAATGAAAGGTTTTTCACCATGACTGACTTCAAAATAGGCCTCGCCGGTTAAAAATACATTACGGGTTGTGTCTGTAAAGGCTACAGGAAACCTCAGGGAAGAACCAGCGTTCAGCCATATTTTGGTCCCGTCAGTCAGTGTGAGATTGTATTTTCCTCCTTTGGGTGTTTTCAGTTCGTTGTAGATTAAGGGAGTTGGTGAGGTGTCATCTTCTGTGAAGTAGGAGATCCCCTTTTTTCCACCCAATAAGGCAGTGGTTTTTCCCTGGATAACAGATTTCTTATTACCAGTCTGGCTGAGGTCAATTTCGCTTCCATCTTCCAGAATCAGGACGGCTTTATCTGTCCCGGGTTTTGTGGTCTGATCTAATAATGATAGACCTTTGGGTTCATTTTTATCGAAATAGAACCAGGTGAGTGAAAAAGCCACCAGAAGGGGTATCAATACTGCGGCATACCGCAGAAACCGTCTTCTGAAAATCGGGATGATAGAGGTTTCGCCAATTCGGTTTCCCACAACTTTCCATGCCCTTTCTTCACTGAAAAGATCATAAATAGCAGCTTTGTCAAGCAGGGAATCATTGTTCGTAGCCTGCCGATAAACCCTTTCGTTTTCTCGACTTTCGTTTACCCACTGCTCCATCTTAGTTTTTTCTTCGGAAGAAATAGAGCCCTTATTTTCTTTGGCAATTAGTTCTGCGATATAAAATTTACGATCCATCCTTTTGTTGTTTACAATGCTAAAACAACTGAGGTTGAAAAACGGGTGAAGTGGGGGGGAAAAATATTATAGTCGAATTAAAAAAACCAAAATATCATAGTCATTTTATTTCCCAGTTTTTCCCTTAACTTAGAATAGGCAATCTTTTTTTGCGTTTTTACAGTATTTTCAGAGATGTTCAGCTTTTCCGCAATTTCTTTGTTTTTCAGTCCTTTGAGTGAGAGCAATATAATTTTATGGGGTGATTCGGGGAGGTTATTGATTTCAGTGTAAAGTTGCCCGAAAGAGTCTTCGATAATCACCTTTTCAGTGAAAATAGTATCAGATTCCAGTTCATGAATCAGGGAAGTTTCATGTTTTTCCTTGACCAATTTATGTTTCAGATGGTTCAGGCATTTGTTTCTTACGGAAGTATAGAGAAAAGCCTTAGTCGGGTTTAGTTCAGTGAAACGATCCTTATTTTCCCAAAAGGTAATAAAGGTATCCTGCACAATATCTTCAGTATTGGAAATGTCTTTGATATATCGATAAGCAAATGAACAGAGGGGCTTATAATAAAATGTAAAAAGCTTATGAAAGGCTTTTTTGCTCCCTTTTTGGATTAGTTCAATA
>JAOUKG010000413.1 GCA_029882725.1 Cyclobacteriaceae bacterium | reverse complement strand
GGCGTAGGTAGGCACTACATTTGCGTATTGCCAATTGCTCATCCATCCCATAAACAATCTTCTTCCATCTGATTTTGGAATATCAGACCAAGTGACTCCGGCGTAATTATCGGCTCCATGATCAACCCAACGGGTAATGCTATCCATGGGAGTAAATGTTTTTCCATCAAAGTTTCCAATAAAATATTGAGTAGCAGAACCTCCCTGTGGTCCTCCGGGGTTGATACTGAGTAACATGACCCATCTTTCAATACCATTATTATCTGTTAAAGTAAACAAATCGGGGCATTCCCATACACCGCCATGACCTCCAATAGTTTGACCAAACTCACTTTGTTTTTCCCAGGCAATGAGATTAGGTGAGGTGTAGATTTCGATATGATCTTTTACAGCAAGAATCATGACCCATTGTTGAAGAGTTTCATTCCATGCCACATTAGGATCTCTGAAATCGATAATTCCGGGATTTTTTAAAACGGGGTTGTTTTCATATTTTGTCCAGGTTCTCCCTTTATCCAGACTGTAGGCAAGGCCTTGTGTTTGATAGTCAATCCTTCCTTCTTCCGCCCCGATGGGATTGTGGTAAGTAAAGATAGCCACCATGGGAGGGTGGAGATCGTTACCCAGACCACTGGAATTGTTCCAATCGATCACAGCGCTTCCGCTAAATATATAGCCAAGTGTGTCGGGATAAAGGGCTATGGGCAGATGTTCCCAACTGACCATGTCTTTAGAAACGGCATGGCCCCAGTGCATTGGGCCCCATACATTACTATCGGGGTAATGCTGGTAAAATAAATGATATTCTCCTTCATAATACACCATACCGTTGGGGTCGTTCATCCATTGTGAGGGGGGAGTAAAGTGGTATTGGGGTCGGTATTTTTCTTGATCTACTTCCGTAACTTCCTCAATGTTTTTATCGATATTATTGCATCCCCATATTGATACGGATAAAATAAATAGTATGGCTTTGTTATATATCATCTTCTGAACGTCATTTTAGGGGCTGTTAAAATTTCATTTCCTTAACTTATATTGATTCAATTATTGATTCAATATACAATTTATTATTGAATAGGCATTTGATTTGAACCCCGGTTCAATGGCGTTAAGTAAAGAGATAAATGATCCGGAGTAATATCAAAGCAATGAAAATAGTTTTTTGTTTCTTCACTAAGTTAAAGTTAGTTCATGACTATAGAGGGAGGTCACCATACAGTAGCCTCGGGATGAAAGCCGAGAGGCTGGAAATCCGGAGTAAAATGCCACAGAAATCGATCCCTACAGAATCGGGGGTACAGTTGATCCTTTTTCACCGCGTCTTCAACCTGAAGGCTTTCGACACGGTGTTACTATTGGGTAACCTCCCTACGGGGCATGAACAAAATTGAAGGACCACAACTTTGTTCCTGCGTATGACTTGTTTACATGTTACAAAGGCAAACGATCTCCCTTAAGTTAATGGCATTGGATGCCGGATTATTCAATAGGGTGTGTTTTGAGCATTCGATAACAATATTAAAAGCTTCTGATTTTACGAACCTTTGGGTTTTACGAACCTTTGGGTTTTACGAACCTTTGGGTTTTACGAACCTTTCGAAGGTTTGGAACCTTCGAAAGGTTTCGTAAATTTCGGTAATTACAGACAAAACAACCGTTTATAAACGTTTATATCCGTTTCAATTCAACTTGGTTTCCATAATTCAATCAAAGAAAAAATACGGGATAATGTAAATAAATGAACTTTCCCTAAGCTTAGTGACCACGAAGAATGCTAATACTACAGGTAAAGATTTCCCCCTTTATATTCACTATTTTGTTTAAATCGGAATATTCAAATGGAAGGTTAACCATTTTGATGATTTTAACTTCTAACCAAAAGTATTCTTATTAGCCAATTTGCCGCCGTTTTTGCCAATCATGGTAATCCTACTACAGAATCGGGGGTTAAATAGATAGGGTTCAATGTTGCTTGGTAAAGGGGTAAGTTTATGAATTTAAAAAGAAAAAGGGAATTAAAATTAATTAGTATTGGACGGACAATCAGACCAATTCTGAGAAGGTAAAATGATTTAAGTGTGTGATAAACGGCTAATTAGGGTTATTTTTTGTAAATTACATTGGGGAGGGGACAATGCTATATCCCTATAAAATTATCTCTATAATTCAAAATTTTTATACCCACAATCCTATAAATAAACGTTTATTTTTAATGTTAAACAGATAAATTGAATCGTTCATACAAGGAATTGTCAGATCCTGGATTAATCGGATGGTCTGCCCACCGAAATGTGCCGCAAGCGGGAATAGACCGGAAATTGTAATTCAATAACCCTGAATACCTTTATTCCACAATAATTTTTCTGGCAAAATCACCTCTAAGTGTCATTATTTTCACAATAAACAAACCTTTTTCTGATGGCATGATAAGAGGCTGACCTGCAACACATCTTGAATAGATTCTACCCTGAAGATCATAGATTATAGCTTCAACAAAAGGTTCTTCCAAATTAATAATTGCAGAGGATTGTGCAGGGTTAGGTATAAAAATTTCTGGTTTTTCGGGTTGTAATCCCAAAACAATATTTCCTGTAAAGTATTGCTTTGCGTAGGAATAGGCCTGGTTTCCTATTTGCTGACCAATAATACGCCCCGGAATATCATCAACAGGGGGATGAATCCCCCCCCATATTCTTGAAAGGCTACATTGATCACTTGCATCTCGATAGGTAGCCCACTGTAATACCACATCTACACTGGGACCTTCTTCAAAAACGAGAAATTGATTTTGTTTAGCTACGAATTCCCCCATTCCTCCAGGGAAATATTCATTTCCTGTAAGTATAGTAAGTAATTCAGCTGCTGCTCTTGAATACGTAGAGTGCCCTGAAACATATCCTGCAAAGGGAGGTGTAACAAAAGTGGGACGTTGATAAGGCCACCAATTTTCAGCCAAAATCCAGTCAACTCCGGCCTGATCAATAGTAGGGTCTACAATATAGGAAGGTCCTTTCCAGGTCAAAACCTTGATCTTCCCCCTGTTTTGGCCTGAAAATCCCTCCAGGGGATCTCCGGCCATCACTGATTCGATAAAACCGGGTATTAATTTGATACCCGCAGGGTGGTACTTTGGTAAAGCGGGGGTAGAAGATTGTCCTAAACCTGCTAAATAACGAAGCGCTGAAATAGGGCGTATATAGTCATAATACCCTTTTATTCCCCAGGCGGCAATGGCGGCGTCGTGCATAGCTCCACCCAAAGCAAAATAGCTTTTCACATCCCATTCCAAATCATCAATCAATGCTCCTTGTCCTTCAAATTGTTTGGTAAACAATGGGTGGTCACTCACGTAGTTCAAAAGAGAAAACCAATGCCCTGGGGGAGTTTCTGAATCGGGCCCATCTGCCCAAAATTCCGCCAAAACACGTGTATAATCGCCTCTTGGCACTATTTGAGGAGTATAAGGTAATTGAGTTATCGGATTCAAAGACCTACCGATACTGTTATCGCCACCCTCAAATTCATTATAGAAGTTTCTTAAGCCTGCAAAATCCACGGGAAAAATATCGTTATTCAAATTACCTATAGATGCTGGTGAAATATCCCACATCACCCCATCGGTGGGATCTAAATGAGAGGACCAAATCGAAACCAGGCTATGACTCCAAATATAATCTTCCGATGCAGCAGCATCATTTACATTAAAAAGAGCGGGAGGTCCGGGATCATGATAGACTAAATAATTATTACCGTCCCTGAATTTTACAGATAAATCTTTAGTCCTCAACGAAAAAGGATCGACCCCGCCCCACTCAGGACTTAAAAAGTCTGGA
>JAOUKG010000008.1 GCA_029882725.1 Cyclobacteriaceae bacterium | reverse complement strand
CCGAAGAGTTGCCTCTGTTAGTGTTTCCGGATGTACCCCTATAAGTAGATGTACCTGACGAACGTTGATAACTATTCGACCTGGTTCTGGTGGTTACTCCGGTAGAAGATCTCCCTTGATTACTATTTCTGGAATAAGAACTTCCCGTATTTCTGTTGTCCGTGCTTCTAATTGTAGAATTGGTCGTTCCACGATACTGAGCAGGTTTCCTGTTTTGGTAAGTGGAAGTACCAGTAGAATTTGTAGTATTTCGATCAGTAGGAGTACTCCTTGTATAACCAGTTCTATAAGTATTCAAGTTTCGGTTTTCATAAGTTCTACTTACAGCAGAGCTATTTCGAGAGCCCGTATAAGATGTTCTTGAAACCGTATTTCTATCAGTTTGAAGTGCAGTACGCCCTCCTGTATCAGTTGTCCTTGTATCATTTGCAGCATACCTGCCTGTAGTTGAACCTCTTCTTGTTGGAACCGTAGAAACTCCTGAATCAGTTCTTCCTCCTGTTGTTCCACGACGGGTTGTAGTTAAATTCCCCGTACTTGTAGTTGCTACTGCTGTTCTTCCGCCAGAATAAGATCCCCTCGAACCTCTTCTTCCTACTGTAACGTTTTCAGCGTAACGATCCCTGTTTGAATAAGCGCCATAATAAGGATTTCCATAACTACTGTAATACGTATTATGACCATAATAGGAGTAAGAAGGATAACACATTCGGCTATTCCACGCCCAACTACTATAAAATGGATCATACCAACCCCCATACCAGTTGGAATAACCATAAGTATAACCATAAGAAATGCTTGACCATCCGTAGTTGTAACTCACATACACCGCACTCCTACCATAATACCAAGGGTCGAAAGGGTCGTAATAAGAATATCTTGAATAATGATGAGGCGCCCATGTTCTAATTCTGATTCTGTAAAATGGATCATAAATTGTATTCCTGTAAAGTACAGGGTTGCTCCAATAAATATCGTCGAAATCTCTAAAATCAGTTCCGTAATAATTGTTGATCTCAGTTTTACCCTGAGCCTCAGCTAATTCCTCTTCATTGTATTCCTCGTCGTAATAACCCTCTTCCTCTTCAACATCATTGAACCTATCCAAATAATTTGGGTTAATATTACGCTGTGACTCATCTAATTTCACAGAATCGGCCTTGGCCAATGAATCTGCCACTGCATTCCTGATTTCTTTTTTCTTTTTCGTTTTTCTGTCCGATGAACGGAAATACATATCGTCATATTCTTGTGCAAACACAGTTCCACTTACAAATACAAGCAACATTGCACTTAAGAATAGGCTGGGAAATTTTAAGAATGCTTTCATAATCAATACATTTTGTAATAAATAATTACGTCTTTTTAACCTTTTAGGTTAGAATATACTACAAAAACTTATATTTGCAGTATAATAGTCCAGCATAAATATAACAAATTTTATACCAAAATGGTGCGATGAGTAAAGGAATTACAAAAAGAAGTGAGGATTACTCACAATGGTACAACGATATTGTTAAAAAAGCAGACCTCGCAGAGCATTCTCCGGTGCGTGGTTGCATGATCATAAAACCCTATGGTTACAGTATCTGGGAGAAAATACAGCAAAATCTGGACATCATGTTCAAGGAAACCGGGCATACTAATGCCTATTTTCCATTATTTGTTCCAAAGTCCTATCTTTCAAAAGAAGCTGATCACGTAGAGGGGTTTGCCAAAGAGTGTGCCGTGGTTACACACTATAGATTGAAAAATGCAGAGGATGGTTCGGGAGTAATTGTAGATCCGGAAGCAAAACTTGAAGAGGAGTTGATTATCAGACCTACCTCTGAAACAGTAATATGGAACACTTATAAAAATTGGATTCAGTCATACAGAGACTTACCAATACTTCTTAACCAATGGGCCAATGTAGTACGTTGGGAAATGAGAACCCGGTTATTTCTTCGTACAGCTGAATTTTTGTGGCAGGAAGGACATACCGCTCATGCCACTTCTCAGGAGGCCATAGATGAAACAATACAAATGCTGGATGTTTACGGGCAGTTTGCTGAAGAATTTATGGCTATGCCGGTGATAAAAGGTAAGAAATCTGAAAGTGAGAAATTCCCAGGAGCTATAGATACATATTGTATTGAGGCTTTGATGCAAGATGGCAAAGCCCTTCAATCGGGTACCAGTCATTTTCTGGGTCAGAATTTCGCAAAAGCTTTTGATGTAAAATATGCCGATAAGGAAGGAAAACTAGAATACGTTTGGGGAACAAGCTGGGGTGTAAGTACTCGTTTGATGGGTGCCTTGATTATGGCCCATTCCGACGATTTAGGACTTGTACTCCCTCCTAAACTGGCTCCAATTCAAGTGGTAATCATACCCGTTTATCGAAATGATGAACAAAAAGAACAGATTGCGGAAAAGGCTAAAGTCATTATGAAAGACCTCAAGGCCAAGGGAATTTCTGTGAAATTTGACGATAGGGACACACACAAACCGGGATGGAAATTTGCAGAATACGAACTCAAGGGTGTGCCGGTTAGGTTGGCTTTGGGCCCTCGTGATCTTGAAAATAATACAGTAGAAGTAGCCAGACGCGATACTCTCGAAAAGGAATTTGTTTCTTTGGATACCGCTACCGATCATATTGTGGAACTCATGGATAAAATCCAAAACAATATTTTCGATAAAGCACATGCCTTTAGAGCTGAAAATACGGTTGAAGTAGATACTTATGACGAATTTAAAGCAGTTTTAGATGATAAAGGTGGCTTTATTTCCGCTCATTGGGATGGAACTTCCGAAACCGAAGAACTAATCAAAAAAGAGACAAAGGCTACAATACGATGTATTCCTATGGATCAAAAATTAGAAGAAGGGAAGTGTATTTATAGTGGAAAACTATCTAAGGGCAGAGTGATTTTCGCCAGAGCTTATTAGGTTTTGATAAAATGGGTAGAGACGTAGCCTGCTGCGTCTCTATACCCTACACCACTCACACCTCATGATTGCAAATAGACGTAGCCCTACCCATAAACATACACGCGTTTTACGCGCTCGGATATACCAGTGAGTACTTCATAGGGGATTGTTTCCAATCGCCTGGAAAATTTTTCTATGGGAAGGCCCTGACCGAAAAGAGTTACTTCGTCCCCAACTTTAACATCGAGTCCGGTAACATCGGCCATGCACATGTCCATGCAAACGTTGCCAATAATGGGTACTTCCTTTCCCTGGATAAGAACCTTTCCGTTACCATTTCCGAGGGCTCTTCTAAAGCCATCGGCATAACCAACAGCAAGGGTGGCAATTTTACGTGTTTCATTCAATTTTCCCATTCTGCTGTATCCAATAGTTTGGGTGGGAGGAACTTCACGTACCTGACTAATACAGGTTTTAAAAGATTCTACAGGTTTTAAATGAAATTGATCTTTTTTTACCGAAGATATACCATGTAAGCCTAATCCCAGACGAACCATATGAAAATGATACATAGGAAACCGGCTGATGCCCGTACTGTTTACCAAATGAAACATGGCTTTATGGCCTGTTTTCCTTTTGATTTCAGTAGCAAGTTTGTAAAAGGTAGTTGCCTGTGAATGAGTGAATTCATCGTGTTTTTCTTCATCTGCGGCCGCAAGATGACTAAAAATACTGGCTATATGAATGCCGGGATTCGATTGAATCAGGTTAATTAGTTCAGGAATGTCAGTTTCGGAAAATCCCAATCTGTTCATGCCCGTTTCAATCTTTAAATGAATATTAACCTCTGTGTTATTGGTGTTTTCAATAAGCCGTTTTAAAAATGAAATAGAATAAATTTCAGGCTCCAACTTGTATTTGACCAAATGAGGAATGTCTTCTTCATGGCTGTTCATCACCATAATAGGAAGATCAATGCCTCTATTTCTAAGTTCAATACCTTCGTCGGGATAGGCAACTCCCAGATAATCCACACCAATATGTTGAAGTAAGGTGGGTATTTCAGATCCGCTTCCATACGACAGGGCTTTTACCATGGCCATGATCTTGACTCCCGGGTTCAATAAAGAACGGTAATAGGATAGATTGTGAAGTAAGTTGGTGAGGTTTATTTCAAGAACGGTTTGATGGGCTTTTTCTTCCAGGTAATTTACAATTCGCTCAAAGCGAAAAGGCCGTGCTCCCTTCACAAGAATACAACTGCTTCTAATTTCATCCAGGTATTCAGATGCAAGTAATTCTTCCACAGTTGAATAATAGATTGTTTTACAATGAGGGCAGTCCAATTTTCCTGAAATACGTTCGCCTACTGCCAGAACGAGTTCAATTTGCTCTCTGTTAATTAAATCGCTTACCTGTTTATACAGATCTGCATCCGTTAAACCTGTTTGCAGAATGTCGCTGAGGATGAGGGTTTTAGATCTGCCAGCAGATTGCTGATGAAGGACTTGTACTGCGCTACCTAGCCCTACCAGGTCACTATTGTAGGTGTCGTCCAATAGTAGATTTCCCCATTTTCCTTTTCGAATACTCATACGCATATGGATGGGCTGCAGGGTAAGAAGTCCTTTCGAGATTATATCCGGGTCAATTTTAAGGTAAATCATTGTACAAATACAGTGGATGGCATTTTCAATGAAAACCTTATCGGTGAAAGGTAGCAAAAACTCATTTTCAGTGCCATGAATGGCCAATTTTAGCACCGTATTACCTGAGCGAACCAATTGTTTGGTAATGATAATATCGCTGGAACTGTGCCAACCCCAGGACAAAGTTGACAAGTTTGATTTTTTTAAATAGGAATCAATATCTTCCTGATCTTTGCAATAAATAACAATTCCCGATTGGGAAAAAAGTTTAAACTTTTCAGTGATTTTTTCTTCTCTGCTTTTAAACCCTTCATCGTGGGAAGTGCCTATGTTGGTAAATATGCCTATATGCGGTTGAATTATTTTTTGTAGTCGTTCCATTTCCCCTGGTTGGGAAATACCGGCTTCAATAATACCTAACTCATGTTTTTCATTCATGTTCCATAAGGAAAGAGGCACTCCTACCTGAGAATTATAGCTTCCGGGTGATTTTATAGTGTACTTATGAGGCGCAAGTAATTGGTACAACCACTCTTTTACAATGGTTTTTCCATTACTGCCTGTAATTCCTATTACTTTTCCTGTGAAATTTTTTCTTTTTAATTCCCCTAACTTTTGCAAGGCTTCAACAGCATTTTTAACTCTGATAATGGTTGCATTGGGAAAATATTTCGGTTTGATATCGGTTTCCACTATGAAATTTCGACATCCTCTTTCATATAGGTCGTTTAGGTATTTATGGCCATCGTTGCTTTCTGTTTTGATTGCAAAAAACAAGCTTTCACTTTCGTTGAAATGTTTACGGCTGTCGGTAAAAAGGTGTGAAATGACGGTGTCCTCACACTTTTGAATGAAAGTTCCTTCAACACTTTTGGCTATTTCAAAAATGGAAATCATAGGGGGCTTATATGGTTTGCTAAATTAGGATTGTTTTATCAGAACTCGCAATTGTTGAACTAAAAACATAGGTTTCTACCTGAATTAATCATATATTTATTTATATAAAACAAATAATTAGTTCAACCTAAACTTACTTATTATGGAAAAAAGAATTGGATTTGGCAAACGTCTGGGAGCATATCTTCTGGATATGGTTGTCATCTATGTTTTATCGTTTATTGTAGGCACCCTTGGAGGATCGGCCATTTTTATGGCCATTATGGGCACTGCAGACACAAACAATATGGAAAATGATGCTGCGTTGGGGGCTGTGGGGGGTATTCTTGCAGGAGCTATGGCTGCGGTAGCAGGTGTGCTCATAATTAGCGTAGTTATTTATTTGATTGAGGGTCTTACAGGTGTTACACCAGGAAAAGCTATTCTCGGACTGAAAGTAGGTAACAAAGAGGGTAAAGTAGCCGTAGCAGTGAACTTTTAACTCGTTTTCTGGCTAAGGTATCCGGCACTCTTCTTACAATTTTAGGAGGTATAACCGGCGTGGCCATTTTAGGAACAATTGGCGGTTTGGCCTCGCTGGCAATCTTTATTGGTTGTTTTATGGTGCTAGGTTCTGAAAAGCAGGCACTTCACGATATGGTTGGCAAAACAGCGGTTTTCAATAAAGCCGATTTGGTTGCTTAATATAACCTAGTTATTATCTGGCTATAATATAAACTTGGTTAACGCCCCATTCATTGAATATTATGAATGGGGCATTTTTTTTAGATTAAATAATGCCATTAAATTAAGGGTGATTATTAGCCTTTGAAACATATAAACAAGTCATACGCATGAACAAAGTTTGGTCGTTCAACTTTGTTTATGACCCTAGAAGGGGTTCGCCTGGAGTTTGGTTATTAACATGACCACCCTACGGGGTCAATGCTGTTTACTTAAACTGCAGTTAAATCAAAACACCTTCTTAAAACAGGATTCTTGATACATGAAACCTGATTCAGGAATCAAATATCTCGATTCTTGTATAGGGAATCAATGTCGTTTTAGAAACACACTTTATTTTAACATAAAAAACTTAACGGCATTGAACCCGGGTTAAATATTTACATGTTGTAATAGTTTCTCACATGCTAACGAACTTTCTTCTATTCAAAACTTATGCTCCAATGCCTGATCAATATGAGCCAAGTGATGCCGGCAATGCCAGGCATACAAAAATACATTTTGGTCGAGGGTGAAGGTTCGTCCATGCTCAGGGTGTACATAGAGTTTTGAGAAATCGTTTTCCGACATGTTATTAAGCAAAACAGTCCAGCGTTGGTGGACACCCTCCAGGATTTTCAATGAGCTCTCTATGGGAGTTTGCAAAACATCGGGCATTTCCGACCAACGGGCCTCGAAGTAAGGTTTAATGGTGGGGCTGTCTTCAGTAAGGGTAAGTTTAAACCGAATAAAGCTATTCATGTGGCTATCGGCCAAATGGTGTACTACTTGGAGAATGTTCCAGCCTTCGGGGCGGTATTTGTATTGAAGTTGATTTTCGTTGAGGTCTTTAACCACTTTGTTCACTTTTTCGGGTAGGGAAGAAATGGTTTCTATACATTCTTTGATGGTGTCTTTTGAAATTGAAGTAGGGAAAGAAAGTTTTCCCACAGGGAATTTCAAGTTTTCTATGTCGGTCATGGTATAAATTTTCAGGAAATATAATGAAAATAGAGTGATTTGGAAGAATATTGGGGGGTAGAAAAAATATTTAATAAAAAGTAGTTTGTTGAATAAAACAAAAAATCTACATTTGCAGTCCCAAAGGAGAAAAGGATCTCCTTTTTTATTTAACAGAGGAGTGGCAGAGTGGTCGTCCCGAAGCTTCGGGAGCGGCGGTCTTGCCTGGTAGAGTTCTCTTTAAGAATAAGCGTTGTACTGTTAAAGTATGGTACAGATAAAATATTTAGAATAAACAGAGGAGTGGCAGAGTGGTCGAATGCGGCGGTCTTGAAAACCGTTGTACCGTGAGGTACCGGGGGTTCGAATCCCTCCTCCTCTGCTGTAAATTGCGAAAACCGTCCATTTGGGCGGTTTTTTGCGTTTGTGGGATGACAAAACGTATTATTTAGCAAAAACAAGATAGCTCTATTTCCTTTATTTACCTTTACGCCTTAGTTTCTCATCTGTTTCTTCTCAAGCTCTAACTTGTTAATCAAACTATCCTTTAGAGATGGGATTTTATAACCAACATCATAACGTTCGCTTGGATCTTCATCCAGATCAAATAGTAGTTTTGAAGTTCCATCATAAATCAATTTCCACTTCCCCTGTCTTATTGCAAATTGTGAACGGAATTTCCAAAATAATATTCTTTCAACATCAATTTCATCTGACATTAAATCAACTCCATCTAAATCATCAATAGAGATATGTGCCGCATTTAAAAGTGTAGCTGTTACATCCATATTTATTGACAGTCTTGTGTTTAAAGAGTTTGTTTTATTTTTAAGTGGATTGCGTATTATCAATGGCACACGGATACCTCCTTCCCAAAGCGTCGCAAATCCATGGGATAACTCTCCGTGATCAACATAATCCTTCCCTCCATGATCATAAGTAAAGACGACGATAGTATTTTCAAATAGGCCATTATTTTTTAGGTTATCCAGAATTCTTCCTATGTTTTCATCTACATTTTCAATTACTTTTATATAATCTTCCCGAGTGTTGTTACTCCATGTTGTTTTGTTCCTTATATCCTCTGAGTTTCCAGGAACTTGCAATGGAGGGAGTGGAGCATTATAAAAAAGGCTCAGAAAAAACGGTTTGGTTGGTTGTTCATTTATAAACTCGATTGCGTCATCTGTAAATACATCAGTTATATAACCTTCTACCTCTACCGGTCGGTCGTTTTTATATAAACCAGAACCGTTAAATGTTTTGTGACTATAATAATCAATACTCCAATCATTAAACCCAAAATAATGATCAAACCCATTGGCTTTGGGAGAAGATTCTTTTGAATATCCTAAGTGCCACTTACCGATAAAAGCTGTTCTATATCCTTGTTCTTTTAATTTAATCGCTAAAGAAGGAGTCTTGGGTGTCAGTCCTATATGTTTTTTTCCCACGTTCGTATCAACACCATTATTATAAGGGTATAGACCAGTTAATAGAGCAGCTCTTGATGGGCTACAAACTGGTGCCGCTGAATAGAAATTAGTGTATTTTACACCTTGTTCTGCCAGTTTTGAAATGGCAGGTGTATTGATTTCAGTTGAGCCAAATGGTTCCGTATCAGCGTAACCCATATAATCGCACACTATTAAAACAATATTTGGCTGAGTTTGCGCATGTACTATATTAGTTGCGGTGACAAAGAAAAGTACAAATAAAAAAGGGTAGGTTATTTTGCGCATTTTTTCATTTTATTGGGAATTTCAATTTGAGCCACTGCCCGAATACTTTATTCGGAATTATCCGGGTACTATAACCGGGTTTTTCTCCTCACTACTTCCCCTCTCTCTTTTTCTGTAAAACACTCACCACTTTCGAATTCTCCGGGTTGCTAAGGTCAATTTTATAAAGGACTTCCGAATCGTTTTTGTCGAATTTTCCATCTCCATTTTCATCCTTTTCCAACACGGCAATGATGATATTGAACTGTTTTATATATTCATATTTCTTTAAATAGTAATTCGCAGGGGTGATTCTTGTTACTTCCGTTCCGTCGTATTTTGCCTGATATAAGCTGGAGGGGTCGTCCTGATTTAATTCGCCATTACGATTGTAGTCGGTATTTTTTACTGTAAAATAAAGATACTCCCAATTTAAAGGTCTTTTGGTGGTATCATTGTAGTGGTTTTGCAACAAATACCCTGACTTTCTGGTAATTATTTGCACACTATCCTGAAATAAAAACCTTTTTTCCTCTGTCACGGGATTATAAAAAAAGATGTTGATATCGGAATTGTTCCCATACACTTTAATATTGTCCACTTTGCCGTTGCTTTCCCATTCCACGGGTATAAGTATATATCCAGTAGTGTCCAGAACCTCAAACTGAGAGTAGTCGTAGCCCGTTCGAAACCGTGGTGACATAGATTGTGCAGAAACGATTTCAGAAAGGGTAAGTAGTAACAAGGGTAGGAGTAGTCTGTTCATAGTAGGGTGGTTTTTTCAATGTTAACGAATGTAAACAAAAATGGTATTTATGAGTCTGCTTTTCTTTGGGAAATAATATACTGAAAGGAATATAAAAAGGATTCTGTTTATTCTACTCTTTATTAGTAAATCTTAACTTCTTTCAATTATACATCATCACAGCAGAGTCTGAACTTGAAACATCAAAAGTATGGGAGTTTGTGTTTATGCTTAATTCCGTAGATATTGTCTTACCGATACATTCATATCTATAAATAGATTTTATCCCACCTGGGTTTAATATTAAAGTTACCTTATCAGCTTTAGTAATTTTAAAATAGCTGGATGCTTCGAAAATAGATCGGGGTTTTACTATTTGTAAAATTTCACCTTCCTTGAAACTGATTTCGAGTATTGATCTTTCTTGATCATATTGTGCACTTTCAAACCTGAGTTTTCCTCGATAAGGCATTCCTAACCAATCGCCAAAGATTTTAATAGAACCACCCATAAACAGGTGTTCATTTTTATTAATAAGAGAAACCAATTCATCAGGATTTCTTCTTTTTGTATTTTCATGGTGTGAAGGCTCAAGGTTATCTAATTCTGGAGATGATTGAGTTGCTACAAGTAAATCTAAAGGACCTCCAATTTGTACTCTTTTGAAAATATAATGTCCAACTTTTATTGAAGTTAATACTAACAGGATTGAAATGATTATCCCAAATGCATTTGGCATTGATGTGTATATTGCAATTGACAGTACATAAGCCCCGAAAAAAGGACCTATTGCCAGCAGCAATCCAGTTAAGATGTAATTAAGACGCTTCATTTTATGTTGGAGTTTATAACTAAAATTAATTGGTCTGCAAAAAAAAGGTCAAATACTGAAAAATTAAAAGCAAGATTTGTGTTTAGAGTTAAAGATAATTACTGGAATTTCTAAATTGAATTGATTCTATAAAAAACACCCCAATAAAGCCTATACAACAGTACACAAATACATCTCCAATTACCGAATATATTGTTTTTATTCCTTTTACAGGTAGTTGGGCTATCATGATTTTGTTATTTGTATCAAAACTACTCTGTTGGTAGATCATTTCTCCATAAGGGGTAATGGCGGCCGATAATCCAAACCGGGTGGACCTAAACACTGAATGCCCCTGTTCTGTGGCTCTGAATGCCGCCATTCTGGTGTGCAACGGATCAATGCCACGCCAGTCTGAGGAAGGAACGGTAACGATATCAGCGTTTAACTTTCCGTATCCTTTGGCCAGATAGGGGAAATCATAATCATAGCAAATGGCTCCGCCTATCTTTGTGCCGTCAATCGAAATGGTTTTCAAGGTTTCTTTGCCTTTTATTGCAGGCTCTCCCGGAACGGGTTCATGTTTATTGTATTCATGATCGATCTGTCCATTCGAATTAATAAAGAGGTATTTATTTTCAAATTTAAATGGAGAATCAGATAATGGCACTACATACGATGCTACTATAGAAATTCCATTTTCTTTTGATAATAATTTTATGGAGTCCACCCAGGCTAATTCATATTCAGTTTCCAGAAAAAATGCGGCTTCATTCCACACAATTACTTTGGCACCAAGTTTTGCAGCCTTTTTCGTTCTGCTGAATATGGATTTAATAACTTGTTCATTGCTTTCTCTGGAAGGCAACGGTAATCCTCCAATGCTTGAATCAGTACCCACTGCGGCTATTGTAATTGTTTCTTTTCCTGTTGATTTAGATAGTTCGGTTCTAAGTGCCCCGAAAATTAGTAATACCAAAAACACTGCCACAGGAATGTGAAGGGATACTAATCTTAATTTTCTTGTTAATATTAACTCGGCAATGGATGTATTAAACCAATAGATTAAAAAACTCAATCCGGCCATGCCAAATATGGCTACCGTCTGCATTATTTCCAAACTGTGTAGTTGTGTGTAAGCAGCGACACCCCAACTGGCCAGTGGCGTAAACGTGTATTGAATCCATTCCAAAACAACCATTAAACTGGGAAATAGAAATAAACCCCATTTATGATTTTTATAGCGATCCCAAAGTAAATAAGCAGGAAGATGAACGAGACCAATTGGAATGGAATAAAGGAAAATAAATACGTAAGGAAGGGGAGGGGTTATGATTTTAAAAACTATGGCCGACCAAGCTACAATGAGGGCTATAGAAAATAGAAATCGCGATTTCCAACCTTTTGTAGTATGCAAATAAAGTAAAAAAGGAACAACTGATATCCATCCGATCAGATCAACACTGAAAGAAAGGTGAGCTAAAAACAGGGTGATTATTCCAAAAAGAAGATACCAATTAGGGTTTATATACGACAGTACATTTTTTGTGCTGTTTTTATTATTTTGTAAAGGTCTCATAATTTGTCTTTTTCGATGAATTGATAAACAAATTTCAAGCATTGAAAATTGAAATCCATTAACAATTGATAAAAAGCAAAGAGGGAGGAAATTAGGGTAATCGTTCTTTTCTCAATCTACTCAGGGAAATGTTGGTAATACCAAGGTAAGTAGCAATAGCCATGTGAGGAATTAAGTTTTCAAATAGGGGGTATTGTTTGCGGAATTGTATGAGTCTTTCTTTAGCTGTTAAAGAGGCGAGCCCAATTTCTTTATTAACTTTTTGAGTGAGTTCATTTGTTAGCACAGTATTTCCAAATTCTCTTATTTCGAGGTTCTCTATCATCAACTTTTCAAACATTAACGCATCAATTCCTGCAATTTTTGTTTTTGTTAAGGCCTGGAAATTTAAATTGGAAAAACCATTTTCAGTTCGGGTTACATATGGCGACAAAATTGATTTTTCGGAGAAGAAGGCGATAGTAATTTCTTCCCCTTCAGGGTTTATGAGATAACTTCTGCAAATACCTTCGATTACAAAATATTCTTTACTGTTTCGCTTTCCTTTTTTGATAAAAGTATCCCCTGGCTCCCGATATTCATATTCAACCAAATTTTCTACCTCATCGATAGACTTAATCGACATTTTATAAATGGAGTTTATTATTTCTTTTATCATTGTGGAGGATTTTTTAGACAAATAAAAAATCACAAAATATCCGGGGACAAGCCCTCCCCTCCCCGGATTCAAGATAGATATTTTCTGTCTTTGTAGATTGAAATTAAACGTTTAAGTTTTATTTAGGCATTTTTTAGCCTCCTTTATTTAAAATTTCACTCAAAATTAGACAGCATTGGTAATAATGGTCTTTTTTACCAAGTTTAAATTTCCCCCTTCTTCACGAGGACTCTTACATCAACAATCGATTGAAGTTTCAGTAAATTAACTACTTTTGTCCACGGTGGGCAATAAAAGAAAATAAGTACTCCAAATTATGAGTGGTTTTCGTGCCGTAAATTCAATAATGATTTGTTAATAAATATTTAATATGAGTAGGTTAGCATTAATTCAGGATATTTTTAAAAAGACGGATTTTAAAAGTTATTTGGAAATAGGTTGTTTCAAGGGGAAAACGTTTTTCGTAGTTGATGCTGAAAACAAGGTGGCAGTAGATCCTGGTTTCCATTATAAATTTTATATAAATAAAGTGAAGTGGGCTTTTAAAAAACCTGCTAATCTTAAAAATCAATATTTTAAAGAGGAAAGCGACACTTTTTTCCTAAAAAGAAAAGACGTTTTGGAGAAGTTGGGAACCCTGGATGTTGTTTTTGTTGATGGACTTCACACCTATGGCGCTTCCCTGAAAGACGTATTGAATTCTCTTAAGTATCTAAATAATAAGGGTATAATTGTAATGCACGATTGCTACCCGCCTCATGAGGCTGCTGCTTTGCCTACTAAATTTTTCCCCACGGCAGAAGAAATTGCCAATGTACCCGGTTGGACCGGCGACTGGTGTGGTGATGTTTGGAAATCAATAATCTATTTGCAACGAGCTCACGGTGATTTTCTGGATATTTGTGTAATTGATACTGAAACTGGTTTAGGAATTGTAAAACCTAAGAGTGACATCAAGGTTGAGGAATTGAAACTTGACGAAAAACTGTATGCTGAAATTGATAAACTAACTTATCAAGATCTTATGAAGGATCCCAAAACCTTATTGAATATGAAAGATTCTGAATATATTAAAACTATTGTTGAGGAAGTAGTGAACAGAGCCAAATCGAATTAATTTTCTGTTTCTTCAGTAAAGAAATCAAAACTTTCCGAAAAAATTCGAAATATCGAAGTATGCTTTTTTTGTTTCCCCATCGGAAGTTTTAAAAGTTAAAATATCATAGGGTTTCCCGTCGTGATTTGCCAGAGCTTGCATGGAAACACGTGATCCGGGATAGTTTTTCTTCAGCCATTCATACTCTTCCGGAATAGAGTTGGCAATAATGGCTGTTTCAAAAGACATACCATCTCTACCCTCATTAGCAGTATCCGAAATTTCAGTGTTGGAATTGTCAGTGTTGGAAGCACCGGGATTGCTAACATTGGATGTGGAAGCACAAGAAGAAATAGTCAGTAGGATTATTAAAAAGAGTGCTGACGGAATTGAAAGGATAATTTTCATAGAAGGGTAGAATGTAGATTGCTTATAAATATAATAAAAAAGCAGTTAAATACTATAAAATTGGTTGTAATAATTTTTCGTTATAAACTTATTTAAATTAGAAATATTTGTTTTTATCATTACATTTTCTTCTTGTATCCCAAACCCGGTTCATTGGATGGTGTCATCCAGCCGTTTTCTATTTTGAAACCACCTTCTGCCAGGTCTTTTACCAGATCAAGACTTCCATCCAGATCAATGTATTTGGTGTTGGGATATGCATAGGCCACATTCAAGGCGGCTGTGATACTCACATGACTCTCGTCGTTGCAACCCCACATTAAGTCTGTTCCGGCAGCAAGGGCTATACTTGCTATTCTGGAACCCTGAAAAATCCCTCCGCATTTCATTAATTTGATATTGAAGATGCCACAAGCCCTTTCCCCACTTAACAGGTTGAATGCGTCTGCAGCAGATATAATAGATTCATCGGCAGCTATCTTCTCACGAATTTCCCAGGGTAGTTTTTTCATTTCGGCTACAGCCTTGGCCGCAATGGGCTGCTCAATCAATTCAATATCCAACTTCCTTGTTCGTTCAAAGAAATCAATGGTGGTGGGTATGTCGTACCCCTGATTGGCATCTATACGAATAATAAATTCGTTACCGTATTTTTCACGAATTTTTGTTAGCCTTTCTATATCCTCATTAACATCAAGCCCTAATTTTACTTTTAAAACCCTGAAGCCCATATCATAGTATTCAGTGGCTTCTTCTACAGTGCCAGCAACGTCTTTTATTCCGATGGTTACTGATGTGGCCAGTTTTTCAATTTTTCTGCCCAAATATTTATGAAGAGGGATACCCAGATACTTAGTAAAGGCATCATGA
>JAOUKG010000412.1 GCA_029882725.1 Cyclobacteriaceae bacterium | reverse complement strand
TAGGATAAATTCCACCAGAGCTTACCATCTCCGTGTAGGAGTGGGCAGTTATAACCCCAAAATTAGGATCATTGTATTGCCCAACCAGCAGTTTTCCAGAAGATAAATCATACAACGAATCGTTCAAAATCATATAAGATTCCGGAACATATTCGTAATATTTAGTTTGTAATAGAGGATTGTCGGGGGGAAAACCAACTGTCAGGTCAAACCGTTCACAACTACCTATCAAAAAAATCAGAGCGGGTAAAATTACCCACGCTGCAGTCTTAGCCTGCCAATTCATTATAAAAGTTATAATAAGATTCTGTGTAGTTTTCGTTTTTTTCAATGATATCAACTTTCTTGTTATTTAATAATTCTTCCAGCCCTTTTATCTCACCATCATCGGCTTTGGTAACCGCATCGGCAAATTGAGTAGCTAGTTTTATGAATCCAAAGTAATCACCTGTTTCGAGACCTCGCAACATTTGATCATCAATATCCATCATTTTTACTTTTTCAGCTAAGTTTCCACTAAACTTATGCTCAAAGGCATTGTTATAAATTGAAAAAACCGACTTAGTATCCTTAAATAAAGGATCGTTTTTGTAGGTAGTTTTCAGATAAAGAGGGATTAAACTTGTCATCCAATCATTACAATGAACAACGTCAGGAGCCCAACCCAATTTTCGGACCGTTTCTATAACGCCTTTACAGAAAAATATTGCCCTTTCATCGTTGTCATCGTAAAAATTATTTTCCTTATCATGGAAAACGCTCTTTCTATGGAAATAATCTTCATTATCAATAAAATAGACCTGCATTTTTGCGTTTGGAATAGAGGCTACTTTGATAACGAGAGGTTTTTCATCGTCACCAATGGGAATATTAATACCTGAAAGTCTAACAACTTCATGCAATCTGTTTTTCCTTTCATTTATTAACCCAAATCTGGGTACCAGAATTCTTATTTCCATTCCCCTCTCCTGCATGGATTGAGGTATTTTTCTTACAAAATCAGCAACATCAGAAGTTTTCAAAAACGGACTAATCTCACTGGCCACATAAAGAATTCGAAGGTTCGACATAGGATAGTTTCTTTTGGTTAATCACAAACAAGATCACAAAATTACGAAATTTTCTTCTATATTCAATGGTTTTTTCAATGATTAGTGTATTTTTGCCGCCCTTTTAAGCGCTTAAAGTATCAAAATTCTCAAAACGATATCTGAAATTCGTGTATTTTTGCGTGAAAAGCGCAGATTAGGTCGTTCTATAGGCCTAGTTCCTACTATGGGAGCTCTCCACGACGGTCACCTTTCTTTATTAAAAGCCTCTGTAGAAGAAAACGATATAAGTGTTGTTTCAATTTTTGTGAATCCCACCCAATTCAATAATCAGGAAGACTTTGAAAAGTATCCTTTACACATTGAGGAAGATCTTGAAAAACTTTCGAAAAACAAATGTGATGTTGTTTTTCTACCCGATCAGGGGGAGATCTATCGGGATAAAACCAGGTTGAAATTTCATTTTGGCTCCCTTGAAAAAGTAATGGAAGGAAAATTCAGACCGGGACATTTTAACGGTGTTGCCATTATTGTATCGAAGCTTTTTAATATCATACAACCCGACACTGCCTATTTTGGGCAAAAAGACCTTCAACAATTCACTATTATTAAATTATTAAATGAGCAACTTGATTTTGGAATTAAGTTGAGATGTATGCCAATAATGCGTGAACCAAACGGACTGGCCATGAGTTCCCGTAACTTGCGATTATCATCAGCCGGGATAGAAACAGCAAGCATTATCTATAAAATAATTAATAAGAGTGCTGAACTTTTATTGACTGGAAACAGTATAAGTAATGTGAAAAGTTTTGTTGAGAATGAATTTAAAAATTCAGAAGCCAGACTTGAATATTTTGAAATAGTTAGTTTGATTGACATGAAGAGTATCCGCAAAATTAAAAGTGGAGAAGAGTGTGCCTTATGCATCGCTGCCTATGTTGAGGATGTTAGGCTGATTGACAATACCTTACTAACTTTGTGAACAAATAAGAGAAATAACAGAAACTGAAATGTTGATTGAAGTTTTAAAATCAAAAATACACAGGGTTAAAGTTACCCAAGCTGAATTGCATTACGTGGGGAGTATTACAATTGATGAGGATTTGATCGACTCTGCAGGTATGGTAGAGGGCGAAAAGGTCCAAATTGTAAACATCAATAATGGTGAAAGGCTTGAGACTTATGTAATCAAAGGAATAAGGGGAAGTGGCGAGGTTTGCCTTAATGGCCCGGCTGCAAGAAAAGTACAAGTAGGGGACGTTATCATAATTATCTCTTATGCACTTGTAGATTTTAATGAAGCTAAAACTTTCAAACCCACAATAATTTTTCCTGACGGCGATAACCGGCCTGTTTAATCTATGTCGGATAAATTTAAAAATATTTTAAAATTCTTCCTACTTTTTGGAGTTGCTGTGGCCTTATTGTGGTTATCTCTGGGGAGTTTAAAAGTAGGTGATGGTGAATCCAGATTTGGATTTATATTTAAGGTATGGAAAACGGCGAACAAGCCTTTTTTGGTATTATCTGCGATAACAACCATTTTAAGCCATATTTTTAGATCAGAAAGGTGGAAAATACTAATGACCCCATTGGGGTTTCCTTTAAAAAGTACTCATGGTTTTTTTAGTGTAATGATTGGATATTTTGTGAATTTAGCTATTCCACGAGGAGGTGAAATTTCACGCTGTTATAACCTTTATAAACTTAATGACACACCCATTGACCAATCATTTGGTACGGTGGTGGCAGAGCGTGTAATAGATTTGTTTTTTTTACTTTTCTTTATATCACTTGCCTTTGTAATTGAACTTGATAACCTTTTGTTTTTTTTTAAACAACTTAACTATAATGGCAATTCTTCAGGAAAATGGATCACATACTTAATTGTGTTTTTAGGTGGCATTTCGGTAATAGTATTGCTGTTATTATTGTTTAGAAAAATATACCATTGGAAATACCTGAGATGGTTGGTTAAGTTTAAAAAAACTTTAATTGGACTGAAAAAAGGATTATTTGTTATATTTAATATGAAACAAAAAGGTCTTTTTATCGTGTACTCATTAGGGATTTGGGTAATGTATATACTCATGAGCTACACTATTATATTGGCCTTTCCAGAAACCGGGCATCTGGGTTTACTTGAGAGTTTAACCATTTTTGCAATAGGCGGTATTGCAATGGCTATTCCTCTACCCGGAGGCACGGGGAGTTATCATGTACTTGTTCCCTTGGGACTTGTATTGTTATATAATATTAAACAAGAAGAGGCTATTGCTTTTAGTTTCATATTTCACGGATGGCAAACATTAATGATTATTATTTTAGGTTTATTGTCTTTATTTGGAAGCCAATGGTATATTCGCAAAAGAAGGTATGCAGTCACAAAATAAAATAAAAGAAGCTTTAGAAGCTGCCAAAATTGTTAAACACTGGCAGGATGAAGGTTTCAAGATCGTTTTCACAAATGGGTGTTTCGATTTATTGCATCTTGGACATATCGATTATCTTGAAAAAGCCCGGAATCTTGGTGATAAACTTGTGATTGGAGTTAATACCGACCAGAGTATAAAAAGATTAAAGGGGGAAAACAGGCCCATTACGGATGAAAGGTCTCGATCCAGATTACTTTCAGCTATGGAATTTGTAGACTTGGTTATTTTGTTTGATACTGATACTCCCTACGAACTTATAAAGTTATTAAAACCTGACTTTTTGGTGAAAGGAAATGACTATTTGTCAGAAAATATCATTGGCTCAGAAATTGTCAGAAAGTCAGGAGGTAGTATCGAAACAATTCCTTTA
>JAOUKG010000411.1 GCA_029882725.1 Cyclobacteriaceae bacterium | reverse complement strand
CTCAAAATATTTATTTGATATAAGTGAAATAAACCACCTTCTAAGTGTGCCCGCTTCGTATAAAAGAAAGAATGTAATAAAAAAAACCGCAAGAGACCCAACAAAAAGAGAACCGGCTAAAGAAACGACATTATTTATCATGTTACCAACATCAACTTGTAAAACCAAGCTCCTAAATTCATTGTTAAGATATCTAGAATAAAACCGCTACCTTCCTCTGTAAGTTCATTTTTAATTAGAAAATCTTCAATTGCGTACAAGGGCCTACCTAACCTTTCAGAGATTGTAGAGTAATTTAATTCTGAAATCACTTTAATTTGATCGGATATTAATGGCAGGAACAGTAAAATAAATAACATAACTATTATCCCCAATAGCAGGAAGCTCAACAAAACAGAAACGAAGCGTGGTAACCGGATTCGGAAAAACTGTACTTTAGATAAAAAGCCCGCAACAGGTTTTAAAATGGCCATTAAAACTATTGAAATGGCAAAATAGGCGTAGATATTAGAAAATACAGCGCCTAACAATAAAAAAATTACAATCCCAATGATTATTTGGATTACACCTTTATTCATTTGTTTAATATAAAAAAAATAAAAAAACCCTGAACTATATTTTCAGGGTTTTTTTATGAACAGATATAATTCAGTTATTTAGTCCCATTTCAATTCACTGTCAATTTGAGTCTCATCAGATTCACGGTCAAATTGTGAAAAGTCAACTTCAGGCATCAGCTCATCTTTCACATGACCAACAGTTTTATTAAGGGCGTCAACAAACTTGTGAAAATCCTCTTTATACAAAAATATTTTATGCTTTTCATAAACGAAACCATCTTCTTTATAACGTCTTTTACTTTCTGTTATAGTAAGATAGTAGTCATTTGAACGGGTAGCTTTCACATCAAAAAAATAGGTTCTCTTTCCGGCACGAACCCTCTCAGAGAAGATTTCCTCACGATCGTTATTATGCTCTTCCACAATCCATAGGTTTTAGTTAAATTTACTTGGTTATTATATAATTATATACAATCGAAAGTTAAATATATAACATTATGAACATTAAAGGCAAGTATTAAGCAAAAAATGAATTTTTTTTTTGCTTGCATTTAAAACTATTTCATTACTTGCCTTTAATTTTAATTAAAAATATAAACCTTTTTGACTTGTGAAGATAGATTTAGGGAAATTACACGAATTTGGACATTTAGAGTTTCTAGCCAAACAACTGGTTGAAGGTTTTATTACAGGATTGCATAAATCGCCTTATCACGGGTTTTCTGTAGAATTTGCAGAACACAGGTTGTACAATACCGGAGAAAGCACCAGGCACATAGATTGGAAGGTATTTGCAAAAACAGACCGACTATATACAAAACAATATGAAGAGGAAACAAACCTTCGTTGTCAGCTAGTTATAGACAATAGTTCATCCATGCATTATCCTGCCCAAACAAAAGGAAAACTAAAGTTTAGTATTTTGGCAGCTTCTGCTATTGCTTACCTTTTACAAAAACAGCGTGATGCCGTGGGCCTTACAACCTTTTCAGATAAAATTGAAGAGTTTACACCCATTAAATCAACCCGAAATCATCTCAACACTTTATTTCAAACCTTAGAAAGACTTTTTCAACAGACTGAAACCACCAAATCAACTCAGGTTGCTCCTGTTCTTCATGAAATTGCACAACGAAGCCATCGTCGTTCACTGGTAATTTTATTCAGTGATATGTTTGACTCAAATGAAAATCCGGATGAATTGTTTTCTGCACTTCAACATTTAAAGCATAAAAAACACGAAGTCCTGCTTTTTCATGTAACAGATAAAGCCACAGAACATGACTTTAATTTCGAAGAAAAACCATACGAATTTGTGGATTTAGAGACTGGAGAGAAGCTAAAATTAAAACCCTCACAGGTAAAAGATTTATACATAAAAGAAATCAGGAACTTCTATTCAGATCTTCTTTTAAAATGTGCACAATATAAAATTGACTTTATAGAAGCAGATATTAATAGTGATTTTAATAATATTTTACGTGCCTATTTGATTAAAAGAGGCAAGATGCACTAAAATATACACTATTTTTTACTCGAGGTGCATCCAATTCTTTCTTTCCAATAGTACTTCCTCTGATTCAATATGATCAGGATCCGGAACACAGCAATCGACAGGGCAAACAGCAGCGCACTGAGGTTCTTCATGAAAACCAGTACATTCAGTACATTTACCAGGTACAATATAGTAAAGGTCATCAGAAATCGGATCTTGTTCATTTTCAGCATCAATGGTTTCCCCATCAATAACTACTTCTTCTAAATCAGTTCCTCCAGACCAAGTCCAATTCATCCCACCTTCGTATATAGCAGTATTAGGACATTCAGGTTCGCATGCTCCACAATTGATGCATTCATCAGTGATTATTATTGCCATTTATTTACTTATTTTTAGATTCTTAAATTGGTTACTGTATTTTTGCGCAAAATTAACAATAATATAGTAACAAATAGTACCTTCCGAAAGTTTAAATAAACTCTATGCAAAAAAAATTAGCATCTATACAGTTCTTAAGGAAATATCTCCAATACATCACAGAGCATGAACTCGATGAAATAGCTTATAAGTGCATTTGTGAAAATCCCTGGTTTACGAAGGATTCTGTAAAAAGAAGCCTGGAAGGGATTATTTTTATGATTTCGGAAGAAAAAATAGAAAAATGGCTAAAGCTAAACCCAATTAGTCAGTCCAACTCCCCAAAAAATATTGGACTCGTACTGGCTGGTAATATTCCGGCTGTCGGGTTTCATGATTTAATATGTGTTTTCCTCTCTTCCCATATTGCTAAAATAAAACCAAGTCATCAAGATAAATATTTAATTTCACTTATATCATCAAAACTTAATGAGTTTTATGGTTCTGAAAAAATTATTATTACTGAAAAACTTCAGGATATTGATGCCATAATAGCAACAGGAAGTGACAACAGCGCTCGTTATTTCAATTATTACTTCGGGAAGTATCCCAATATTATAAGAAGTAACCGGACTAGTGTATCTGTTATTTCAGAAAATGAACCTGTAAGTAATTTAAAGTTGTTGGCCGATGACGTATTTACGTATTATGGTCTGGGTTGTCGAAATGTATCTAAATTATTTATTCCAAAGGGTTTTGATTTAGCCATTTTAGGTGATTTATGGCAATCCCACAAACAAATAATTAATCAGAATAAATACGCTAATAACTACGATGTACAAAAGTCATTAAATCTGATAAATAGGGTTGATCACAAAGATTTCGAATATTTGATTGTTAAAGCTTCTAAAGATCTTGCCTCTCCTATAAGTGTATTGTATTATGAAGAGTATGATAACTTAACAGAAGTAAATAATTACTTAAAGGAAAATAAGGATAAAATTCAATGTGTGGTGAGTTCAATAAGACTTGATCATGAAGTTATTCCCTTCGGCAAAGCCCAACAACCTGAGTTGTGGGACTATGCCGATGGGGTTAATACTATTGAATTTTTAAATTCTATTTAATTAAAATCTAATTTCCGGGTTTAACTCCTCGTTGAATTTCTACCCATCCTTTTTTAACTTCTTCACCTATTTTCAGAAAGTAGAAATAAACTCCATCTTCAACGTTTTCTGCATCCCAATCATTCTGGTAATTTTCAGACTTATAAACTCTGTTACCCCAACGATTAGAAATCACAAGCTCAACACCTGAAAGTGGATTATTTCGAATATAGAACACATCATTTACTCCATCATTATTTGGAGTAAATATGTTGGGAATAAACAAATCCTTATTGAGTTCAATGGTAACATCAAAAGCATATTCGCAACCGATACCATCG
>JAOUKG010000410.1 GCA_029882725.1 Cyclobacteriaceae bacterium | reverse complement strand
TAAACCTATTCAATTTTGCACATACTAGACTACATTGTCCTATTTGGCTATTTCATTCTTATCACTGTGTACGGCCTGTGGGTCGCCAGAAAGCTTTCAGGAACTGAAGGGTATTTTCGAGGCGACAGGAAATTCAAATGGTGGATTATGATGGGTCAGGCCTTTGGTACAGGTACCCATGCCGAAATGCCTGTTGCTCAAACCGGTGCTTCCTATCATTTGGGCTTTGCCACGATTTGGTACCAATGGAAAAACATGCTGATTACTCCTTTTTATTGGTTATTGGGACCTATTTACAGAAGAACCAACCGAACCACTATTGGAGAAATCCTGGAAGACCGATACGGGAAAAACATTGGTCTGGTGTATTCAGTCTTCGCTATTTTCTTCTTCGTATTCAATATGGGAGCCATGCTGCAAGGTGCTGCGAAGGTAATCTCCGTAGCCAGCAATTACCAAATATCCCCCAATGCCATAGTTATTATCATGACAGCAGCCTTTATGCTGTATAGTTTCTTTGGAGGTCTAATTGCTGCCGTGAAAACAGAATTTATTCAATCTTTCCTCATCATCGTTCTGTCCTTTCTTCTAATTCCCCTGGGACTTAAAGAAGTGGATGGCATTGCCGGTATGAAAGCAGCACTCCCAGCAGAATTCTTCGAACTTTATAATAAAACAAGCGGCCTGACTGTCTTCACCATTGCCATGCTTGCCCTCAACGGCATTGTGGGAATTACAGCACAACCTCACATGGTTTCTATGTATGCCACGGGAAATTCAGAACGTGCAGGAAGAGTAGGACAAACCTTTGGCTCGTTGGTGAAAAGACTTTGTACTGTGGGCTGGGCATTCACCGGATTGATTGTTGCCGCTCTTTGGGTTACAAAAGGAGATACACTTGCCGATCCTGAATTAGCCTTCGGATATGCCTGTAAAACTTTGCTCACCCCCGGGCTCTTCGGATTAATGATCGCCGCCATTGTGGCCGCAAACATGTCTACCTGCTCCAACTTTATGGTAAATACAGGTGCATTATTTACTAAAAACCTGTATTTGAAGGTGTCGAAAGACGCTGACGACAAGAAATTGTTGCTAATTGGGCGTTTGTCGGGCCTCGGTTTGGCCATATTAGGAGTTGTTTTTGCGCTCACTATCAAGAATGTACTACATGCCTTCTTGTTTACTGAAACTATCGCTGCTTTTATGGGGATAATCTTTTTGGGAGGTGTGTTATGGAAAGGGGCCAACCGATACGGGGCCATTGCCGCAATCTTATCTTCTTTTTTCGTATATTATCTATTGAACTACATGGCACAAGGAGAACTGATGCTCGTGTACAAATGGACTCCGGAAGTTTTTGGATGGGCCATTTTAGCGGGTTCGTTGTTCTTCATCATAGTGAGTCTGGTTACCAAACCCGAAGACCCTGAAAAGTTAGTTGTGTTTTTTGGACAACTCGAAAAGTCTTCAGATACCAAAGACATTGAGGAAGGAAATATTCTGGCCAAAAATGTAGGAAAAGATTTGTTAATGGTAGATTTGCCCGGATGGTTTAGAAAAGAAAGATGGCACAACTTCTTCCAACGATATAAAGAAGACCTCAGTGGCTTTTTATGGAGTTGGGTCATGGTAGCCATTCTGATTCTAATAGCCTGGTTCATAATAAACTAACTTTACACTTGAATTTTTATATTAAGAAATGACAATAAATATCTCTGAAACCCAAAAACAACTCGGAGCGGAGTCCGGAAAACTTGCAGCAGAAAAAATTAAGTCCGTACTGGCTGAAAAGGGCTTCTGCAACATCATATTGGCAACGGGTACCAGCCAGTTTGAAACCCTGAATTACCTGACGGCACAAACCGACATCGATTGGGGTAAAGTAACTATGTTTCATCTTGACGAATATATAGGCATCCCCATAACGCATCCGGCAAGTTTTAGGAAATACCTGAAAGAGCGGTTTGTAAACAAAGTAAATAGCTTAAAGGAAGCACATTTAATAAATGGTGAACTTGAGCCGGAAAAAGAATGCGAACGTCTGAACGAAATCATTTCCAATTGTACCATAGATGTAGCTTTGGTAGGTATTGGCGAAAACGGACATTTGGCGTTCAACGACCCCCCTGCCGATTTTGAAACCGAACAGCCTTATATTGTTGTTGAATTGGATGAGAAATGTAGGCTTCAGCAAATGGGCGAAGGCTGGTTTCCAACACTGAATGATGTTCCAAAACAGGCTATTAGTATGAGTATCCGCCAGATTATGAAATCAGACTGTATAATATGTTCTGTTCCCGATCAGCGAAAAGCAGAAGCTGTACGAGATTGCCTCAATAACGAGGTCTCAAACCTTTTCCCGGCCTCAATTTTACAAAACCATAAAGATTGCAGCTTGTTTCTGGATAGTGAATCTGCCTCATTGCTCTCTAAGTAATTTATGGTTCCCACTGAAAAAAATATGGAACTTCCCGGATTTGTTGACCTTCAGGTAAACGGTTATTTGGGCATTGATTTTTCTTCGGAAGAATTGACAGAAGAAGCGTTTATCCATGCCTGTATAGACTTGAGAAATGCAGGAACCTGTCTTTTTCTTCCCACCTTAATAACGAGTCCCAAATCTCTATTGAAACGAAATCTGAAAATGATTTCGGAGGTGATGAAGCGGGAGGAGTTCAACCAATTTATACCGGGAATCCATGTGGAGGGACCTTTTCTTTCCCCTCAGGAAGGAGCGCGGGGGGCGCACAACCCCGAATGGATGATAAAACCGGATATTGACTTTTTCAACGATATGTCTAAATGGTCCAATGGCCGGATAAAGTTAATTACCATTGCTGCGGAACTTGAGGATGCCGATAAATTGTGTGCCTATGCCTGCACAAAAAATGTAACGGTATCGCTGGGACATCAAATGGCCACTTCCGTGGAATTGAACCTCCTGGCAAAGTCGGGAGCATCGGCCCTCACCCACTTGGGAAACGGCACGCCAAAAATCATCGACAGACACAATAACTCCATTTGGTCGGGTTTGGCCAACGACCAATTTACTGCCATGATCATTACCGACGGGCATCATATTCCCAACGATTTGATCAAGGTAATTTTAAAAGCAAAACCCCTGAACAAAGTAGTGGTTGTCAGCGACGCCTCCCCCATTGCCGGCTTGTTGCCCGGAAATTACAACACACTTGGAAATGATGTGGTATTGTCTGAAACAGGCAAGCTATACAACCCGCATACTGGCTATTTGGTAGGTTCCTCGGCCACCATGTTGGATTGTATGAATTACCTGGCAGGATTGGATTTACTCACCCCGGAACAACTGGCCATGGTTGGCTATTACAATCCGTTACAACTGGTGGGATTACATCCCGAACCTTCGCATTATCCTACTTCAAAGGTGAAATACGATGAAATGGAGATGAGGTTTAGGGTGATTTGAGTCGCTGATTTTCACGGAATGCACACGGAATTTCACGGAGAGGCCTTTTATACTTCATACCTGAGACCTACGTCTTGTCAATCCCCAGATGTGGTTTTAAGCTTTTATGGATATATGCGCCCACACTTTTAGAAAATGCAACCTCACATTCAGTAAACATTTTTAGCTAGGTTAGTCTGCAGGGCAAGAAAGTCCTTTAGGACAGTGCTGAAGCTAGCGTACCCACAGATAGTGTTGGGAAAAGGGATTCCTTTGAAATTCGATGCCTGTAGGACATTTGAGTGTCAGAGGTTACTTGATTAGGTAAATTTCATGATTTCATTTTTATCTCTTTTAGTATTCTCATAACCTCTGTTTGATGTTGAGCTGATTTAATGTTTGGAAAAACCAGAATTTGAACTTGTTCCTTAGGTTTATGAACTAAGGCCA
>JAOUKG010000409.1 GCA_029882725.1 Cyclobacteriaceae bacterium | reverse complement strand
CATGAAAGTAAACCCACAGCAAGCAGATGAATACCTTTTATTGGAAAAAGAATGGAAAAAAGTACATTTGGAAAGGGTAAAAGTGGGTGTTATTATTGGATGGTATCTATACAAAGTGCGTTTTGCCGGTACCGACAGCCCCTATCAATATGTTACAATAAGCATTTACAAACAATTTGACGATTCTGAAAACCTCTTTTTCGAAGGGGTTTTTGAAAAAGCATGGAAAAATCAAGACATTCAATCTCTTTTGGATAAAACAGACCAAATCAGAAATCAGGCAAAATCTGAAGTGTTTATTTGGGTGGATGGCACTTCCATCGACTTTAACGATCCCGCAAAATTTTTATACATGAATTTTATAAGTGTACCTCAGGGAGAAGAGAATAAATATATTGAAATTGAAAAATACTCATGGAAACCAATGCATGAAGAACTTCAGAAAACAAGACAAATGGCCTCCTGGAATCTATGGAACCTATGGTTTTATACACATAACAACTATCGATATATTACTATGAATGCTTTCTACGAATATGACGACATTGATTCTTACAACTATTCTGAAATTTTTCAAAAAGTCCACCAGGGAAAGGATCTCAATATGCTAATGCAAAACACAAATTTGACGAGAATTTCAAACAAAACAGAGTTGTGGGAGTTAATAGATTATATTAGTAAATAATTTAATAAAATCCTCCTGTTTATTCTTTAGTATTTTATTTTTTTTGCCTTTTAAATATTTTTTTTTAGACTTAAAAGGAAAATGATGTGTTCTTATACTAAATTCAGGAAAATATTTACTACTATGGTTTGGATCACTTGTAGAAGAATACTCATTGTCATTGTATCTTCCTTTTTATTTATAAATGTATCTATTGCCCAATATAAATTGGAAGGATTTTCAGTTTCCGATAGTACGCAAGGTTGGTTATATTCAAATTTGGATCCCTTGAATACAAAAGTTGTGGATGGTAGTTATGTTGAACTGGGAAGAAAAATCTCAAATTCTCATCCTTTCTTTTTACAAGGAAACTGGACTACAGGTGATATATATTTTAAGAACAAATTATATACAGAGCAAAAGATGATTCTTGACCTCGAAAAAAATATACTTTACCTTGGGGTAACAAATGAAAAAATAGTGGGAGTACAACCTATTTTGATTAATCAGTCTCATATTTCTTATTTTACCATTTACAATAGAACCTTTAAATACATTTCCACTTCCAAAATATCGATTCCATCAGGACTTTATGAAATTATTTATGAAGGTAACCAAATCAGCATGTTTGCCAATAGAATAAAATCGTTGCACTTTTATGTTAAATATTCGAGTTATGTAGAATCAGATAAGTATTATATGATGATGCATAATAAATTATACCCCTATAGAAGAAGAGGTGATTTACTCAGGTTATATCCTGAACAAAAAAAGAATATTAAAAAGTTTATTCGAACCAATAAACTAAATACTCAAAAAGGAAATGACTCCAGCTTATCAAAAATAATTGAATACTGTAACTCTTTATGATTGCACAAATGAAAAAGTTTACTGTAGTTCTGTTATTCATTATCTCCTTTTCTGCAAAAGGACAAGTCCAAGAAACACTAACTGTAGATTTTCAAAATGAAAAATTTGAAATAGTTATTTCATTTCTGGAATCCCATTCTTCCTTCACTTTCTTTTATAAAAAAGATTGGGTTGACACTATCAATATTTCCCTTAAACTTTCCAATGCTTCTTTAATAGAGGTATTAAATGGAATAGTTCAAGGAACAAAACTCACATTTACAATACAGGAAAAAAACGTGTATTTCGTAAATGACCTTAAAATTATTGAGTCCCCCCAAATACTTAGTACTATAAAACCTTCACAATCACTTGAGACTCTGGAAAAAGGCCTGATCTTTAAAAAGGAATATTTAAATGGAAAAGGAGTAATAAATAAAACCTTTGAAATTGGTAGTAGAAACAAATTCATAGTTGGGGGTAATTCCACAGTAGCTGGATACATCAGGAACTATTCCAATGGAAACCCGGTAGAAGGGGTATTTATTTATACTTCAGACATGATTAATGCAACTACCTCTGATGCTTCTGGTTTTTTTAGTATCAAGCTAAAAAATGGGAAAAATCAATTGCATTTTCAATTGCTTGGAATGAAGGCCACTTCAAGAAACCTTGTGGTTTTTTCAGATGGAAGGCTCGACATACAAATGGAGGAGGATGTAATCTCCCTACAGGAAGTAACCATCAGCTCAGACCGTGATGCCAATGTATTACAAACAAGAATGGGCATAACGCGTATTGATGCAACAGCCACTAAAAATGTGCCCGTTGTATTAGGAGAAAAGGATATAATGAAAATTGCCACTACCATATCCGGAGTGCAAACTATGGGAGAAGGGGCCGCTGGTTACAATGTAAGAGGAGGGAAAGCCGATCAAAACCTTATTCTTATTGATGGAGCTCCTGTTTACAATGCAAATCACTTTTTTGGATTTTTTTCTGTGTTTAATTCCGATGCAATCGATAACCTGGAGCTACATAAAAGCAGCATTCCTGCAAAATATGGTGGGCGTATTTCATCTGTATTTGATCTGACTACAAAAAAATCAAATACAGAGAAATTTATTGGAAATGGTGGCATTTCGCCAGTTTCATCAAAGTTTACTGCACAAATTCCTATTATAAAAGAAAAAGCTGGCTTGCTTATAAGTGCTAGGGCAACCTATTCAAATTGGGTACTTAAAAAAATTAACAATCCCAATTTCAATGAAAACAGAGTCTCTTTTAAAGATTTTGTTTTACGTTATGACCATGACCTTAGTAAAAAAGATCAGGTTACGTTTACTGGATACTTTTCCAGTGACCAATTTAGGTTGGCAAGTGATACTCTATTCTCCTTTTCTGAATTTTCATATGAGAACATGAATGGTTCTATACGTTGGAAACACATCTTTAATGACACATGGGTACTTAGTAATTCAGTGGGATTCTCCAATTATGGATATTCATTAGATTATGATGAATCTCCACCTAATGCGTTTGTTCAGGATTTTCAACTAAAAGAAAAAACAGCAAAAACAGAACTTAACTTTTATCCAAACGATAATTATGAAATAAAAATGGGTGTATCAGCTTCCTCTTATTACATTAATCCAGGAAAAAAACTTCCTTTAGGAAATGAATCCATCTTGTCACCAAAATTCGTGGATGAAGAAACTGGAGTGGAAGCGACAGCATTTGTATCAAATCAAATGGAAATCACACCTGAGTTTTCTCTTTATGTAGGGTTACGTTATAGTACGTTCATGAGATCCGGGCCAGGAAATGTCTTTCAATACCTTCAAGATGAACCGATAAATAATAATACTTTGGTCGATACAACATTCTTCAAAAAAGGAGAAATTATTAAATTATACCAAGGCATTGAACCTCGTATAACTTCCCGTTATGCCCTAAATGAAGAATCATCCATAAAGGCCAGTTATAATAGAAACAGACAATACCTTCATACTTTATCCAATACATCCTCGTTATCTCCTACAGATGTTTGGCGATTATCAGGGTCTTATTTAAAACCTCAAATTGCTGATCAATATTCTGTGGGCTACTATAAAAATTTTACTCAAAAATCAATCGAAACTTCTGTTGAATTATACTATAAGAGCATACAAAATTTAGTTGATTTTAAAACGGGTAGTGAATTCTTACTTAACAATACAATTGAAACAGCCCTTCTTCAGGGCACTGGTCGTTCCTATGGACTGGAACTTTCTCTACATAAATCAGGAAAACTTAATGGATGGGTAAATTACACCTATGCTCGAACTTTTATAAAACTGGACGGCAAATTCAATGAGGAAATAATAAACGGAGG
>JAOUKG010000007.1 GCA_029882725.1 Cyclobacteriaceae bacterium | reverse complement strand
TTTAATTCTATTAATTAAATTATTATTACATTTTATACATATATATAAAAACTTTTAATAAACTTTTTAAAGATAGAATAGATCAATTTATTAATGATGTTATAACATATAATTTAAAAAACAATTAATGTTGGTTTATAAATTGGATTAAATTACAGAACGTTAATTAATATAATGGTTAATAAATCAATGATTCTCTATCAATGAGGTGAACCTTATTAGGGTTTTATTGCATATTTTACATTTATCTTAATTAGGCTAAAAAGCTCTATTACAGCAAAAAGATATTTCAAATAAGTATAAAGCTTCTTTCAATATTCACGATAGAGATTTACGTATAATGTATTATAAAGATTAATACATTTGTAATTTTTACTTTTTGCTCCAAGCCTACAGTGAATAATACAGTTTAATTCCTATATTGAGAGGTTTAAGGACAAAAAAATCAGTGTATGAGCTTTTTATTAAGAATTATTATTGTTTCCCATCTTGTTATCCCTGCATTTATTTTCAGCTGTACATCTCCTAAAGAGGCTAAAGAATATGATTTGGTAATTTATGGTGGTCGCGTTATAGACCCGGAAACCAATACTGATTCAATATTCAATATTGGCATTAATGAAGGGACTATAGCAAAAGTAAGTAAGGATAGTTTAATTGGGAAATCATACATCAATGCTTCCGGCCTAGTGGTGTCACCTGGTTTTATAGATTTACACGAGCATGGAGCAACCGATGAAACTTATAAAATAATGGCCCACGATGGTGTCACTACGGCTTTTGAATTGGAATTGGGTACAGGAGATGTAGCCAATTGGTTCAAAGAAAGGGAAGGTGGGCAAGTGGTGAATTATGGGGTAAGTATTGGCCACATAAAAGTACGTATGAACGTATTTAACGACCCCGGAACTTTCACACCGAAAGGAAAAGCCAACACCGATAAAGCAACGGAGGAGCAAATTGCTGAAATGGAGAAACAAATTGAAGAGGGATTGAAAAATGGTGCCGTAGCGGTTGGATTTGGATTAGCCTACACACCTGGTGCCACTACTGAGGAATTTAAGGCCATGCTAGGAGTTGCTAAAAAATTCGGAGCCTCTTCACATATTCATTTGAGAGGTGGTTTGGCAGGTTTAAATGAAGCCATTAACAGTGCCATTGAGGTAGGTACTCCTCTTCATATTGTGCATATTAATTCAAGCGGAGGGGCTCAAACATCTGAATTTTTAAAAATCATAAAAGAAGCTCAGGACAAGGGACATGATATCACCACAGAAGCCTATCCCTATGAAGCAGGAATGACAGCCATTGAATCTGCTATATTTGATGGTTGGCAAAACTGGGATGATGAAAAAATAGGAATACATCAGTGGGTTGAAACAGGGGAATTCCTAAATCGGGAAACTTTTGGAAAATACCGGGAACAAGGTGGCAGGGTTATCATACACAGCAGAACAGAGGAAATGACATTAAGTGCTATTGAAAGTCCCTTAACCATGATCGCCAGTGACGGTTTACTTGAGGATGGAAAAGGGCATCCCAGAACTTCAGGAACCTACTCCAAAGTATTGGGAAAATATGTTAGAGAATTGCATGCTCTTACTTTGCAGGATGCAGTGCGTAAAATGACTATTGAACCAGCAAAAAGATTGGAGGGTTTTGTTCCAGCAATGAAAAAGAAAGGCCGACTACAGGAAGGAGCCGATGCTGATATCACAATTTTTGATCCAACCCTCGTAATTGATCAGTCGACCTATTCTGCTCCCACACTGTCACCTAAAGGCATCCCGTATGTGATTATTGCTGGCAAAATTGTTATTGATCAAGGAAAATTAGTACCAGGTGTAAAACCCGGAAAGGCTATAAAAAAACTGTAGGGGCATAATAAAAAACTTCTGTGCTCGGGACTGACTACCGATCCAATTCATATCTCCTGACTACAAAAGTATTGCTTTTACTTATTTATTTTATATATTAGCTGAAATAAATTATCTTATAGTCAAATAAATTGGAGAAAGGCAATGCGTAAAATTCTAACAGCAATATTATTTTTGATGCCTTTTATTGGTTTTTCGCAACTTCATGATAGTTTTTTGATGTACCGATATTCTCCCAACTTAGTCAATCCGGCCTTTGCAGGTATAAATAATATGGATAGAATGGCTTATAGCAGGAAAGCGTTCAATACTGAATTTCCAGGTCATCCTGTTTCCTCTATTTTATCCTATGATGGTAAATTCAACTCCATTAATTCCGGAATAGGGCTGAATTGGCAAAGGAATAATATAGGTGTTCATACTACTGATATAATTAATGGGCAGTACAATTATCAAATAAAGTTTAATGACCAATTAATCGGAATTGGAGCAGGTCTATTTTATCAACAAATTAATTCTGATTGGGAATTGTTAAATTATCCTATTTCAACTTTCTCGGGTAGAGAATATTCTATTCATGGAAATGCAGGGATAAGCTATATGAATGGCAATTTCTTAGGTGGCATTTCCTTAAAAACCTATTTTAATAATCCGTCTTTTTCTCTTTCTCCTCCATCAAAGTCACGGTTCAATTTATTCGCAGAATATCATTTCAAACACGAAAAGTTTGAACATTGGCCTTCAGTTTTTGTGGAAACAGGTCAACGATCAGCCCGTGTAGATTTAAACTATTTCACGAAAAGTTTAAATTTCATTTTACTTGGTGCTTCTTATAGAAAATTTGGTGATATCAATCAATACAATATCATGGGAGGTGTTTCTATAAAGAATACGGTAAATGTTATGATGTTGGCCTACTCCAATAGCTTTCAACAACCAAAACACAATTATGAATTTATGGTAAATGTAAACCTTAAAAATTTACAGAGACAATAAATACAATAGCAGCCATTTTGACTGCTATTATCACATCAACTAATTTTTCATACCTAAAGTTATTACTTGATAATCCTCTGACTATTCTTTCAACACCATATCAATACACATCACCGCAGCAAGAATCAGTAATCGTATGGGATTATCACCCGGCACTTTTTCATCGATACTCAACATATAATTATCTGCAGAAGTAAATAATTCTTTACCAAACCCTGCCCATTTTTTGCTAACCTGGGCAAATTCAACATCACCTTTTAAAAATTTAAAGTCCCAACTGGTCCATTTCCCTTTAAGTGCACATAATACCTGATCATCTGTGTCCAATACATCAAATTTGCCTCCAATAGAAAAGAATTTTTGCTTGAATTTACCTACTAACTTCTCATTCTCATCAAACACCTCCACAGAAGAAAGAAAAATAGAAACACCACGTTTTACGGAAAGTACCTTTTCCCCGGCATTGGTCTTGATTTCCACATGAAAAGGGGTCATTCTTTTGTAATCTGTAAACCGAAGTATTTTTGTAAACCACCCCAGTTTTTCCTCTCGGCAAGTCATAATCATCTCCTGTGTTTCAGGATTATGAATATCATAATTGTTGGCAGCCTTAAACATGCCTACATGTTCTTTTACAAAAAATAAATTACGTTCTAAAATTGAGTTCATTTGTTGGTTTTTTAAATTGAAAAAATGTAAAATGGAATAGCTTTAATGGTTTTTCTTGTAATAATTAAAATAATTTATTTTAAAGAAGACCAAATATCCCGGAAAGTTAAATATAATATTACTTATGAAACAACGGAAATTTTCTATATCTAAAAGGGTGAAAAGTTTCAGTTATGCATTTAACGGATTTAAAATACTTTTTAAAGAAGAACATAACTCCAGAATCCATTTAATTGTGGCCATTTGTGTTACAATCGCAGGATTTGTTTATCATATTACGGGTTTTGAGTGGATAGCCCTGATACTTTCCATTGGACTCGTATTCTCTTTAGAACTTATAAATTCTGCCATTGAAAACCTTTCAGACTTTGTTTCTACTGAACAGCATAATTCAATTAAGAAAGTAAAAGATTTGGCTGCTGCGGCAGTATTGTTCTCTGTTATCACAGCCGTTATCGTTGGGCTAGTGGTTTTTATTCCTAAAATTTGATTTAAAGTAACTTTAATAAAGTTGCTTTAAATTGACTATTCTATTTATTTAAACAAAATTGTAAAATTAAATAGAACATAATTCCAAATAAGCTTATACCATGATTAACCACTTGTCATTTTTGCATAAATCCATTCTATTTTTATTGACTATTCTACTTTGGAATTGCTCATCATCCATAGAGGAAGTCAATACAGAAGGATTTTTGGAAATTAATGGATCTCCTGTATTTTATAAAGCTATAGGATCAGGGCCTCCAATTATTGTCATTCACGGTGGTCCCCTTCTTAATCATAGCTATATGATTTCACACTTTGAACAACTAGCCAAAGATTATACGCTTATTTTTTATGACCAACGATTATGTGGTCAATCTTCCATTGAAGTAGATTTAAAAACATTTAGACTAGACGGATTTGTTCAGGATATTGAACTTTTAAGAAAAGCACTTGACCTTGAACATATCAGCATATTAGGCCATTCCTGGGGTGGATTTCTGGCAATGAAATATGCCATTGCTTTTCCTGATAATCTGGATGCACTTATTTTATCCAACTCCATGCCTGGAAACTACAAACATTGGAGGCAGGAAGAAGAAGTTATTGCAAAAAGAAACAGCCCTGAGGACAGTCTGAAAAGACAGGAAATCATTTCCACACCGTTTACAATGGGAGCAAAAGCGATTACCAGTCTCATATTGCTATCTTATAAAAATCTGTTTTATAACCCTCTGCTGGTTGACTCCCTTCAACTAAATCTCACCGATGACTATATGGACAGAAGTAAAATTTTTAATCGCTTGGGACCCGAAATAAATAACTATGACCTCTATTCTGACTTAAAAAATGTAAATACACCTACTCTTGTAATTTATGGAGACACTGAACCGGCCGCCAGCATTTCAGCCCCACTTTTGGTGGCAACTATCCCAAATTCTGAACTTGTAGTGCTGAAAGACTGCGGTCATTTTCCTTTTATTGAACAACCTCAAAATTATTTTCAAAAGATAAAGGAGTTTCTTTCTTTTCAGGTACCTATTAAATAAACCCGGTTTTATGAAATAGGTTTCCTGCAATTAGATAAGTATTCAAATTTATTGATTATACTTACTTTGTTTAATGCCCTTACTACAAATAAAAAAGTTGGCCAATTGAATTCGAAAGGTAAAGAATTATGACCTTTTTTATTTTAAAACAGGAGTATAATCTAAACCGAAAAAAATTTGCCCTGCTTCAGGTTCAAGTAAACACCATTCCTATGAAAATAATATTACATCTGTTCCTTCTAATTCTCTCCCTTTCCAGTTGTACTAATCATACATCACAAAACCTCCAGCCCTTTGATGAAAAATCCAGCTGGTTCTTTTCTGATTTTCAAAAAGTTGATAGTATCAATCCCATTTTAACCCCTTCCTCGAGCATAAAATTTACCTGCCCTGTTATGAATGAAGACGTAAATTGGGAGGAACGCAATGTGTTAAACCCCTCTGCTGTAGTAAAAGACGGTAAAGTCTATTTACTCTACAGAGCGCAGGACAAAGGAGGCACTTCCCGAATTGGTGTAGCGGTAAGCAATGACGGACTTCACTTCGAGAAAATGCCAGAACCTGTTTTTTATCCAGACAATGATTCCATGAAAGTATACGAATGGAACAAAAGAAAAGGAGATGATTTTGTATATAAAGCCGATTGTAAATCCTGCTATTTCGATGGGGTTGAAGATCCCCGAATTATTGAAAGTGAAGAGGGACTTTACGTAATGACCTACACTGCCTACGATGGAGAAACAGCCCGGATGAGTCTGGCAACTTCCAAAGACCTTCTTTCATGGAAAAAATACGGGCCAATTTTAAGTGATGAAAAACACAAAAACACCTGGTCAAAATCGGGGGCTATTGTCGTAGAACAAACTGAAGATAAGATAGTAGCAAAAAAAATAAATGGAAAGTATTGGATGTACTTTGGGGATACCAACCTGTTTATGGCCACTTCCGAAGATCTAATTCATTGGAACATTTTGGAAAATGAAGAAAATGGCAATATGATTTCAGTGCTGCATTCCAGACCGGGATATTTCGATAGCCGACTCGTTGAACCCGGACCCTTTGCCTTGTATGGCGAAGGAGGGATCAATCTTATTTACAATGCCAGTAATGCGGCAAACCTAAATGATGCAGAAATACCAAAATTCACCTATGCTGCTGGCCAGGCTTTATTTCAGAAAGATAAACCCTACAAACTTATAGACAGAACCGACAGCTATTTTATCCACCCCGACAAAGATTATGAAAAGACGGGTGAAGTAAATGAAGTGTGTTTTGTGGAAGGTTTGGTTCACTTTCAGGGGAAATGGTTTTTGTACTATGGAACAGCCGATTCAAGAATAGCCGTAGCAGTTAATATTTATTGAAATTAAATCGTGATATATACTATGGGTTTGTGAAAATAAAAAGGATTACATGTCGTTACTAGAAAAAATATAATCTAATGAAATCCGTTTAGAAAATGCATTGAAATCTCGTGAAAGATACCTGGAACTTCTGGCTAGGGCAGAGAATGTTCAGTCCGCTCTTTTAGTTGAAAAAGAACTGGAAAGACTTAACTCAGAAATTGAATTCCTGAAAGGTAAGTTAAATAAAACCTCACATTTGGTAGATTTTGCAACCCTAACTATTTCAATAAAGGAAAAAGTAAAACCCGGCCTGCTGGGTTATGTGGGCATAGGACTTTTTGAGGTCGTGAAATGGTTATTTATAAGAAATTGATTTATATTGTCTGAATGAAATTTTCCAGAAGAAACCTTATCAAATCAGCAGCTACTTTGCCGTTAGTGGCTGTATTGCCTTCCATAAGTTTTGCTTCTCCCATGAGAAGTGAAAACCTGAAAGGAATTAAATTGAGTCTCAATGCCTACTCTTTCAATGAATGGTTAAGAAGCGGAAAAATAGATTTGTTGGAGTTGATTGACTATTGTGTAGAAGTAGGGTTTGATGCACTTGATCCCACCGGATATTATTTTCCAGAATATCCTGAAGCACCCACAGATTCATTTCTTTATGAATTTAAACGAAAAGCCTACCTCAATGGGGTGGAAATAAGTGGTTCAGGAGTACGAAATGACTTTACCAACCAAGATCCTTCCGTTAGGGATGAAGGGGTTACTCTCGTTAAACGATGGATTGATGTTTGTGTAAAAATGGGGTGCCCTTTGTTGCGGGTATTTGCCGGAAAAGAATTGGAAAAGAGTAGATCCAGAAAAATTACTGATGGACTGTTAATTGGACACCTTAAAGAGGTTAGTGATTACGCATCCAAAAAGGGTATTTTACTCGCATTACAAAACCACAATGAATACATAAAAACAGCAGAACAAGCCATAACCATACTCAATGCTGTTGGGTCGCCTTGGTTGGGACTACATCTGGACATTGGTAGTTTTCAAGAAAAAGAAGCCTACAGTGAAATTGAAAAAGCCATACCTTATGCCTTTACATGGCAAATAAAAGAAGAAGTATATGAAAATGGCAAGAAAGTAAAAACAGACTTGGAAAGAATACTACAAATTATAAACAAACATGGTTATAGAGGCTACCTTCCACTGGAAACCCTAGGTCAGGGTGATCCCGCTGAAAAGGTTAAAAAACTTATAGAGGAAATGCGATTGGCAATGGAAAAATTGAGGGATAGAAAGTAAAGGAAATGTATTAATTTATAAATTTCCCTTATAAAAACTTCTTCCTCTCTTCCTTTGTGGGCATCCTGCAACTTTCCCTCTTCCCAAATACCTTATACCTACGCGCGGCAACCCAATCGTAAAATCCGTCCCTCCAGGATAATGGGAATACTCTGGAAACCAGTATGAATTTCCACCCTCCCCCCAAATGTCTGAACACCTCATACACTGCCTCCGATTTGATAAGAAAATCCTCGCCCTTTCTTACAATGATGGAATCAACATCATCACCAATTTTTCCCCTGAAAAACTCGATAGCTTTGTCATTTTGAATCGGGCAAAATCTGAGTTTATCCTTACTGTCTATTTTCAATAACAGGTTTATAAATCCATTACACAGCCCACAGAACCCATCGAAGTATATAATCAATTTTTCTTCCGAAGAACTTTTTTTCATATTCAAATAAACAAAAAAATAACAAGGTAAAGCGGTAAAGGTTCGTTAAAATTTTTATCGATATAAACTTCAAAAATCATCTTACTTTCAGTATATTATTCACGGTCTGAAGTTTGTCGTCAAATTAAACTTTTACTGGCCATTTACTGTTAGATTTTATCCGGAATACGGGTTTGGTTTATTTGATTTAGAAATTTGGTTTAGAAATTTGGTTTTAGTGTAAACTATATATGGGTACGGATAGAGAAAACAACAAGTCTTCCTTTTTTTTCAATAACCTTCTGAAGGGCATAATCTGGCTAATCGTCATTGTAGTCATATTTATTTTATTGAAAGACAGTAAATTTATACGTGAACAGGATTGGTTACATACCATATCTGACAACAATTGGTTGGTCTACACCATTTTCATGCTATCTGAAGTTATTTTTGGTTTAATACCACCGGAAATATTCATGATATGGTCGTTGAACCACGGTATTTCAGAAATCTACTTTGTAAATGTCCTTATTTTAGCGGCTATTTCTTACTGGGCTGGTATGTTGGGTTATTCTATAGGTCTCAACTTTACAAGGACTAAAATTTTCAAAAAGTTGTACGATAAATATTTACATAAATATGAATCTGAATTCAGAAAATTCAGTGGATTTATACTTTTTGTTGCTGCAGTTACCCCCATTCCCTATTCAGCCGTCTGTATGCTCGTAGGGGCAATCAAATATCCACGAAAATATTTTTATCTCATTTCCCTCACACGAATTATGCGATTTGCACTATGGGGGTTCTTTATTTATCAGGCAAATAACATTCCTTCGATACTTTATTGATTAATTACTCCATCTTAAAAAATACATGTTTTACAGTTACTGCTCGCCCAATAATAAAACATTCTCCCTACGAGATAAAATTTCCCTTTTGTACCTACAATAAACCCTACTGCACAAACCGGGTCTAAACTATTTCTAAATAAAATGCAGGATAACTTGATTCCTTTTTATTCCAAAATACCTAATTTGGCTACACATAAAGCCAAAAGTAATGTCCCAAGAGAAAATATTGAAACAAGTGGAAGTACGGAATCCCGGTGAAACTGAATTTCATCAAGCGGTTACAGAAGTTTACGAAAGTGTAAAACCTTTATTGGACAGTTCCGAAAAATACAGAAATTTTAAAATTTTCGAGAGAATGGTTGAACCTGAACGATTTATTTCCTTTCGGGTAACCTGGATGGATGATCGAGGAGAAGTTCAGGTAAACCGTGGTTTTAGGATACAAATGAACAGTGCCATTGGGCCTTATAAAGGCGGGCTTCGGTTTCACCCGTCTGTAAATTTATCCATTTTGAAATTTTTGGCGTTTGAACAGACCTTTAAAAACGCCTTAACCGGACTTCCCATGGGGGGAGGAAAAGGAGGGTCGGATTTTGATCCCAAAGGCAAATCAGATCAGGAGGTAATGAGGTTCTGCCAGAATTTTATGCTCGAACTGGAAAAACATATTGGGCACAGAACCGATGTGCCTGCCGGTGATATAGGTGTAGGAGGCAGGGAAATAGGCTATCTTTTTGGTGCTTACCGAAAAGCGAGGAATGAATTTACCGGGGTACTTACGGGCAAAGGACAGGGATGGGGCGGAAGCTTGATTCGTCCGGAAGCTACCGGCTATGGATTGGTCTATTTTGCAAACAATATGCTCGGCACTAAAAATAAAACCATAGAGAATAAAAGGTGTTTGGTGTCTGGTTCGGGAAATGTAGCCCAATACACTATAGAAAAAATAATTCAATTGGGGGGAATCCCTTCCTCAGCGTCCGATTCGTCGGGATATATTGTAGATGAAAAGGGGATCACAATGGAAAAATTAGCATTCATTAAAGATTTAAAAAATAACCGAAGAGGTCGTATTTCCGAATATGTGAATGCCTTTCCTGAAGCAAAATATTTTGAAACAGACCATTCTGCAGATCACAATCCTTTGTGGAATATAAAGGCCGATTGTGCTTTCCCTTGTGCTACACAAAATGAAATCAATGCCCTAGATGCCAATAACCTGGTGGGCAATAAAATTACGATGTTAGCCGAAGGTGCCAATATGCCTTGTACCCCGGAGGCCATTGAAGTATTCCTCTCCAATGAGGTTATGTATTCTCCCGGAAAGGCATCCAATGCCGGAGGTGTAGCTACTTCAGGACTTGAGATGTCGCAAAATTACATGGGATACAACTGGACCGCTGAAGAGGTAGACAATAAATTACAGGGTATTATGAAAGATATCCATGATACTTGTTTGGCAGCAGCAGAAAAATACGGGCACAAAGGCAATTATATGGTTGGAGCCAATATTGCCGGGTTTATTAAAGTGGCCGACAGTATGATTGCTCAGGGGGTAATATAAAATGATTAATCAAAATTCTGTCTATCTTTGTATGTACCTAATTTCATAAAAATATCATGATGAAAAAGTTATATTTCCTTCTCCTATTTCTTATACCAACTCTCATTCAAGCGCAGGAAACTCGTTTGATTTACGAAAACGGATTAAAAAACCTGGAAAAGGAGGCCTTTACGCAAGCTAAAACTGATTTTACGAAAGTATTATTAAAAGAACCCCGACATCATGATGCCTATATAAAAAGAGGAGAAGCACGATTTGGCCTCAATGACTTTTATGGTGCCATAGGCGATTATAATTCGGCCCTGGAAATTGATTCTACAAAAGCCAATACTTACAATCTTAGAGGTTTTGCAAAATACAATTTAGGAGACGATGAAGGGGCAATTGAAGATTACAACAAAGCCATAGCAAAAGACCCCAAATTAGCAGATGCCTACACCAACAGAGGTTTTGCCTATTTTAATCTCGAAGAAATGGAAGCTTCGTATTTTGACTTTTCCAAAGCCATTGAACTGGATCAAAATAGTGCCGATAAGTATTTCAACCGGGCTGTAATAAAAGCCGAGTTGGAGGAATATATCTCTGCAATTGACGATTATACTAAATGCCTGGAACTCAACCCCAGGGATCCTGAGGGGTATAATATGCGTGGAGTATCCTATTACAGTATTGGAAATTTTGAAGCTGCCCTAAAGGATTACGATCAGGCTATTAAACTAGACCCTGAGGACGCCATAAAATATGAAAATCGCGCCTCGGTAAAATCGATAATGGAAGACTATGATGGTGCAATTGCTGATTTCAATAAATCATTGGCTCTTTATCCCGACGATCCCGACGTATTCAATATGCGTGGTGTTGTAAAATACAGCCAGGGAAAATACGATGAAGCGGTGGAAGACTACAATAAGGCAATAGAATTGGATGAATTCAATCCTATTTATTACGAAAACAGGGCATTGGCAAAAGCCGACCAAGAGGAGTACGAGGAATCGATTGCCGATTATAACATGGCTATAGAATTGTACCCAGGTGATCCCGACACCTACTACCAACGTGGACTGGTGAAATTATTAATGGGCGATAAATACGATGGGTGTCTTGATCTTAATATGGCGAAAGAATTGGGTTCCGATGAAGTGAAGGCTGATATTAAAAAGAACTGTAAATAAATTATACCGGGTTAAAATAAGTTTCCAGATCGCCCAAGGTAGACTCTTCCGTGAGTATATCATGGATTATTTTTCCTTTTTCCAAAATGATTATCCGGTCGCATACTTCAGTAATGTGCCTTAAATCGTGACTTGACACCAAAATAGTGACTTCGGAAGAAGATTTCAACTTATTTAACATGGAGACTAAACGTAACTGAGTAGTAGGATCCAGACCGTTATACGGTTCATCCAATATCACCAGTTCAGGCTTGGTCATTAAGGCAGCGGCAATACCAATTTTTTGTCTGTTTCCCTGAGACAAATCCCTTACATATTTCTTTTTGCCAACTATTTCTTCATTGAAAAAACTTTCAAAATCGGCATAGAAAGTATCTAAATCCCCTTTAGACAAGCCATAAATTCCCTGAAGAAAATCAAAATACTCTTCAGGGGTTAAAAAATCAATCAAGAAATGTTGATCCAAATAGGAACCTGTATATTGTTTCCAATCATTATTCCCTTTTACAGGAATTCCTTTACTGGTAATTTCACCCTGTGTAGGCCGAATCAAATCTAAAATCAACCGGAATAAAGTGGTTTTACCTGCACCATTATTTCCTACAATCCCCAAACATTCTCCTTTCTTAATCTGAAGATAAGGGATATCCAAAACAGGAGTTCCTGCGTATGATTTTTTTAAGTCTTTTATTTCAATCATTGTACTCTGTTAATAATTTATTCCCTAAAACCTTGAGCCATTTTGTATTTTTGCTTCATAAACTTGGTGTAAATTACCTTGAGCAAAAAACGATGTAAAATCAATCCACTTACCCCAAGAGCCCCGATAAACCACAAACCGGCATGGGGAAAATCTGTTAATTCAAACGGTAAATAGATAAGAACCGGCAATAAAAATGCAGGTAGCATGGCCAACCAATGGGTAGCTCCTAAACCTTGATAATTGAATGCAGCATTTTTACTTAAATCCATCCTTTTATAACTAAATGTAGCCAGGTAAAGTAGTATAAATGACAAAAATCCAATATTGTATAAAAAGGCCATGGTATTAATGAAAAAGATATGCGTTCCGAAAAAAGCATAAGGGATAGTAAGAACATAACATACCGTCGAAATCATTACGCCAAACAAATACTTGCTTTTAATATAGGCCGTAAAATCTTTATAGTTGGCGAGTATATTATCAAAATAATTGCTCTCATAACTGAAACAATAATTCAAATAATTGACCATAAGGCCACCCGAAATAAATATACCCACAAAAATTAAAAAAGTGTAAGCTTCATTGTAAATGGATTGAGGGTAAAAGAAAAAGCCATACCCTAAAAAAATAGGGGCTAAAAAAACAATGCTACGTGTTCGTTTGTGTCGCCATATCAACCGAAGGTCCAAAGAAACCACATGCCCTATAAAACCCAATGACTTTAAATAACTAAGGTTGCCAAGTCGGTCTGTCTCAGTTCCTTTATTACTTGCACCTACTTCCTCGGGATATAAATGCGCTTTCAGATAATTGAAATTCACGAAATAAAGCAAGAAACAAATACCTGCCGGAACGAGAATAAACAAGGGGTTAGTCAATAAAAACTGTATAAGATAAGCTGATATTTTTGTAATAGAAACTACACCAAAATGTTCCAGCAATATTAATGAAATGATAAACAGACCGAACAGCACCACAACTTTTGTGTTTCCTGTCATTTGCCGTTTGATATATAGCGTCAGGAAATTATTGGAAAAAATAAGTAACACCATTCCTGTTGTCCAGCTCAATGCGGCCAGAACAGAATAGCTTGGGGCTATAACTTTCACAGCAAAGGGAATAAGTACCAACCAGGAAAGGTAGTTGCCAATTACAAACAGGGACTTACCAAGTACGTAATGGATAATAGACGACTTCCTTATGGGTAAATGTAAGTAAGACTCTATAGTAAGTGTAGGTAGTGATTGCAAAAAAAACCTCAATAAAAACTCAAATCCAAGATAATAAAGCAGAACACCATTAAATATCTTAACCGGATCATCGTTGGGATATAATTCAGATAAAATCACATCGATAAAAAAACCCAATGCCAAAAGATACAATAACATGATGAGCATTAATAGGCCCAAAATTATATTGAGAGCAAGGTTTTTATGCCAAAAGGTGGATCTGCGAATTTCCTTCCACTGATGGGAAAGAAACCACTTTATTTCTGAAGAAAATCCTACCATAGACTCATTATTATTTTCCAATAAATCCTTTTATAAAAATCGAACTATTAAGTTAGAAATATAAATAAATTGAAGGATTGGTAATTTGAATACTTAAATGGCGTAAATCAATCCCTGCCCCTTGTTTTTATAAATATAGTATTCTTATGGAACTCTTGTATTATTAAAATTTTATGTGCTACTTTCAATTACTTTGAACACTGTAATTGCTTTTGCTACCGCCCCGGGCTTTGCCATTGCCCTTTTTATTTACCTGATGGATAAACACGAAAGAGAGCCCATCCGGTTATTAATATTGAGCTTTTTCTATGGAATACTTAGCGTTGCACTTACTTTATTCATTACATCGGTCATTGAACAGTTTATTCCTGCCTTTGAAAATATCCTTATCGATGAGTTTATTCATGCTTTTTTCGCAGTCGCTTTTGTAGAAGAGTTCTCAAAATACGCCTTTCTGATACTATTACTTTATCCTTTAAAAGATTTCAACGAGCCTTTTGATGGGATTGTGTATGCCGTAATGATTAAGATGGGTTTCGCTACACTGGAAAATATAATGTACTCTATAAATGGAGGAATAGATGTGGCAATTTTAAGAATGTTTACCGCCGTCCCCGCCCACGGTTCTTTCGCCATAATAATGGGGTATTTTGTAGGTATCGCCAAATTCAAACATAAAAACAGATTATTTGGATTAATCGGATTGCTCTCTGCAACCATCATGCATGGATTTTACGACTACTTCATTTTCATTTCCCATATTCCCGGAGTCATAGTTGGTTCTCTCATTTCTTTGATTGTCGGAATTATTCTGTCATTAAATGCCATACGAATTCATTCAGACGCTTCGCCATTTAGAAAGCGAATTTTGAGAAGAAAAAAACAAAATGGATAGAAGTTTTGATAACCTGAGGCCATGATTGGTTTATGTTATCAACAAAACCTGTTATCTTTGGTCTTTTGTTAATAACATAAATAAACTATCCAATTATGTTTGTTCACTTTGTATTGTTTTGGCTGGAAGATCCTAGTAATCCTGAAGTCATTGAAAATTTTGAAAAAGGGCTTAAGGAATTAGTTACTATTGACCTTGTGAAAGGAAGCCATATAGGTAAGTCTGTGCCTTCTGAAAGAGCTGTTGTAGATAGTTCTTACACCTATTCATTACTGCTTCAGTTCGATAACAAAAAAGATCAGGATATCTATCAGGACCTCCCTGAACATCACGACTTTATAAATAAATGCAGTCAATACTGGACGAAAGTTC
>JAOUKG010000408.1 GCA_029882725.1 Cyclobacteriaceae bacterium | reverse complement strand
AACTTCACCTTCACAAATATCCCCTCCTCCTAAAACGGTAAAGGCTACCGGGTTTAAATTCACAACATGAACAAGAGGAGTTGTAGATGAAGAGGGACAAATACCATTAAATGCTCTTACCACCATACTGTTTCCTACTGCTAAAGCTTTCGCTATGTAGGTATTTGAAGGCCCACTCTGTACAACTGTTCCATTTAAGACAAATTCATATTGAGTAGCCACACCGTTCAAATCGGTAGCTGTAAATACAACTTCCTCATTTTGACAAACAAATTTATCAATATCACTACTTGTAAGAACCACATCCGGTTTGTCAAAAACCTGAAGTGGCACCGATGTAACGGGACCTATACAACCTGATGATTTGTCCTGAATAGCCACAGAAACAGTTCCTACAAAACTTTCATCCACTTTAAGTGAAATGAATTGGAATGGATTTCCAGATCCGGGAATGGCATTCACTGTTGGTGGTATACCCGACAGATCCCAAATATAATTATACAAGGAAGGATCGGCACCAGGAATAGTATAATTTACGATATCACCTAAGCAGGCCTCGCTGGGTCCATTTATTACCACAGCATTAAGTATTGGCCCAATTTTCACCATTACGTCATCGAATAATGGACTACATACACCATTTGAAACTGTCCATCTCAACACATATTCCACACCATACGACCCTGTAAATGGGGATGTATTACTGTTAGGATTTGAAACAGTTCCCAGTCCATCGGGGTTTGATACCAAACTCCAAATACCAGTTCCGGAAATTGGGGCTAAAGCTTGTAAGTTGGTAGTATTTGCGCAAATTACCTGATCAGCCCCGGCATCAGGAGTAGAAGGAAATGCATCAAAGGAAACGGTTATATCCTGAAAGGAAGCTGCACATACACCATTTGAAATTGTCCATCGTAAATCATAAGATTGGCCCGGAGTTCCGGAAAACGACGTTTTGGGATCGGATGAATCTGTAAAAATGCCCTGACTATCAGGGTTTGTTAGCAGAGACCACATTCCCGTTCCTACTACGGGATAATTAGCATCCAAAAGAGTATTATCACCACATACTGTTTTGCTTATTCCTGCTAAAGCATTTGTAGGAGCCTCGTCAAACTGCACCTGAACTTCATCAAGAGTAGGTGCGCAGCTTCCACTTGAAATAGTCCATCGTAAAATATATGTTTGGCCTGCTGTCCCTGAGAAATTTGAAACCGGATCGTTAACATTGGAGAAAGATCCAAAGGGATCACCCGAAGTTACCGACCAACTACCTGATCCAATTGCAGGAAGGTTTGCACCCAGAGGTGTTGAATTACCACAAATTATCAGATCTGTTCCTGCATTGGCAATATCTGCCGCGGGATCAAGTTGAATAATTACAATATCCTGAGTGGTGGGGCAAGAGCCATTGGCCGAGGACCATGCCAGTTGATATGTTACCCCTATAGTTCCTGAAAAAGTAGTTACAGGATCATTTACGTTTACAAAATTGGCGGCTCCATCACCTGAGATTTCAGACCATGTACCCGTTCCCACAGCTATTGTATTCCCTTGTAGTATTGTAGAATTTCCACAAATCACCTGGTCAGGCCCGGCAACTGCCTGAGTGGCCTGGTCGTCAAGTTGAATTGTAACCTGACTGGTAGAAGGCACACAACTTCCATTTGAAATTGTCCATTGTAAGGTATAGTTAATCCCTTGTGTACCTGTAAATTGGGACAATGGATCTGAATCGTTTGAAAAAACGCCATTTCCATCACCCGAAATTTCCGTCCATAATCCTGTTCCTATCAATACAGGTGAGCCTTCAAGGGTGGTTGAGTTTCCACAAATCACTTGATTAGGTCCTGCATTTGCGGGAGAGGGGTTTTCTTCGAAGGTGATAACTACCTGATCCATGTTATCAGCACAAACCCCATTAGCCACCGTCCATTCCAGGGTATAAGTAAACCCTGGTGTACCGGTAAAAATTGAATTTATTGCGGTTGGATCTGCAATATTACCAAGTCCGTCGTCTGTAATAAATGTCCATGTACCTGCACCTACAACCAGAGGGGATGCATTCAGATTTGTTGAGTTTGAACAAACTGATTGATCTGGGCCTGCATTGGCAGGGCCGGGCATATTATTGACAATAGTCATTTCATCAAAATTCGCACTACACGTATTGGAGATGGTCCATCTTAATATATTTGTACCAATGGCTAAAGCCGAAACAGTAGCATTTGGATCAGATGAGTCTGAAAAAACACCATTCCCTGAAATTACGCTCCAATTTCCATTTCCCGAAGAGGGAGTATTGGCTAAAAGGTTAAATGAATCACTACATACTGTTTGATCTGCACCCGCATTGGCAGTGTCTGGTGTAGTGTCTATATTGATAGTGACTGCATCGAAACTTTCACAAATACCATTAACCACTCTCCACTGCAAAACAGTTTGTGATGTTAAATTGGTTACTGCACTGTTAAATAAATTAGGATTGGTTACAATTCCGGGCCCCGACAGTACTTGCCACTGACCAATTCCCACGGTGGGTGGAGTAGCGTTCAGGGTAGATACTACATTACATATTGTTTGATCAACGCCTGCATTGGCTGGTGCCGGATTTTCAAATATTTCAAAAGAAACCGTAGCAGCAGGACCTTCACAGTTATTCCCTAATGTTTCAGTAGCATAATACGTATAAACACCGGGAACAGTATTGTTAACCCGATTGGCTGCCGGAGGGTCGGTTTGAGCATTAAGAGTAGCTCCGGTTGATATCACATTTGTAAGTGCCGCATCACTATACCAAGTTATAAATCCTCCACTATTAGGCACAACAGAGAGAATATTGGGCTGGCCTGCGCAATAATCCTGAGGAGTGTTTCCGGGGGCGGCCGGGGAATCAATAATTCTTATTAAACCAGTAAACTGGACAGGCATATTCCCGGTAGGACTTCCTGCCGTTCTGTAGGGGTTACAGGCATTCCAGTTATTAAGTGTAATGGCAAATTCTTCACCAATCTGAGCATCTGCAGGTACTGTAATATCAAAAGTAAATTCTGTGGGAGCATCAATGGGCTGAACCCTTTCAACCACCTGACTAGTATAAGTGGCCCCTCCAAGTAAGTTGATATTTCCTGCTCCTTCGGGATTACTCCCGGTATTGGTATTTATAGTTATACCGCTTCCAGTTATGGTGTTATTTATTGGATCACCACCGTAAATAAACTGGAACCAACGTGTTCTGATGTTAGGAGGGAATCCGGGAAAATTTGCAGGAATACAATTAAACTCGCTTCGGTCGATAAATCGAACTGTTGCAGTTTCACCGGCACAGACTTCAAAAATCACATTTGATGTTACCTCTTCCGAAAGCTCCAGGTTTCCTGTGTTTTCATTATCAGTATTCCAACGAACAACGGGGGCAGGATTTTGAACTGTTGAGGGGCAAGTGGTTCCATTTATTCTTAAAGAAACCACAGGTATATATTCACATTTTACATCACCACCACCCGCAGGGAAAAAATGTGTTGCAACGGCCCTGTATGAACTTACTCCGGTTTGCTGAACAAAATCATCTCCGCCACCAAGTGTTAGCACCTGAGTAGTACCATCATTCCAATCCACAAAAAACTCTACAGCATTTGGGTTTCCGCTATCATCAACATTGGTATAGGTAATTTCCCACCGATAAGGTAATACAGCTGTGTTTGCACAAATATCGCCATTGGCAATTACAGTGTTTCCGGAAAGAGGGGGAAAAAGCCCATCGGCGCCATCACAGGTTTGAGCCTGCAAATCTGAAAAACCAAAAAATAGCAGGATATGCACTAACGGCAACAGACGATATAGGTTACTTTTCCAATACATAGAGACTTCTTGTATTACTACATCTTACGAG
>JAOUKG010000407.1 GCA_029882725.1 Cyclobacteriaceae bacterium | reverse complement strand
CCTACGAAAAAGGATACACGTGATATTTTCAGTTACGAATCCAACAATTATCCTTTTGACTTTTCGGAGGTTCAGGGTCAGGAGAACATTAAGCGGGCGATGGAAATAGCTGCTGCAGGAGGGCATAACATGATCATGATAGGTCCGCCGGGTGCAGGCAAAACCATGTTGGCCAAACGCTTACCCACTATACTTCCTCCCTTCACTTTGAGGGAGGCATTGGAAACCACCAAGGTCTATTCAGTGGCAGGAAAACTTTCCAAAACCGATTCATTGATTTCCAGAAGACCTTTTCGAAGCCCTCATCATACTACAAGTGATGTGGCTATGGTCGGTGGGGGTGGATTTCCTCAACCGGGCGAGATTTCACTGGCTCACAACGGTGTCCTGTTTTTGGATGAGTTGCCAGAATACAAACGCACGGTGTTGGAAGTTATGCGGCAACCTATTGAAGAACGCAGAGTCACCATATCAAGAGCAAGGCATTCTATTGACTATCCTGCCAACTTTATGCTTGTGGCCAGTATGAATCCATGTCCTTGTGGATACTACAATCATCCGGAAAAGGAGTGCCTGTGCCCTCCGGGGTCAGTACAACGGTATCTGGCCAAGATTAGCGGTCCTTTGTTAGATCGTATTGATCTGCATGTAGAAGTAACCCCTGTAGGATTTGATCAGATGGTTTCGACAAGATCAAATGAATCGAGCGAAGTCATTCGGGCGCGGGTCATGAAAGCCCGGGAGATACAACATGAACGCTATCAGGAACACGAGGGAATTTACAGCAATGCCCTTCTGGGTTCAGGATTAGTGAAGAAAGTCTGTCAAATTGATCAGGCAGGACAATTATTGTTGAAAAAGGCGATGGAAAAACTGGGTTTATCAGCCCGGGCGTACGACAGAATATTGAAAGTGAGCAGGACTATTGCAGATTTGGAGGGGAGTGAGAAAATTTTAGTAGCTCATTTGGCAGAGGCAATCCAATACCGAAGTTTAGACAGAGACAGTTGGGGAGACAGGTAACTAGGGTCAATTAATTACCGAATCATGCACCCCATAGGTTGTACGTAGGGTGTTTCGATAGGCTTCCCTTCTTGTGCCTGTATCAGAGCGTCCTTAAGGTAATATTTACTCACCTGTGACTCAATTTGGGGATTGTTGTCGAAGGCTCCATTATAAAGTACTTGAAATTGAGTTCCTTTATTTTTGATTAAAACACAATGGCTTGATTTTCTAATCTTGAGAAGGTTAGCCAAAGTATTATCGCTATCAAGGATCATTGGAAATTTCAGGTTGTTTTCTTTTATCCAGGAAGTTATAGTTTCAATATCAGAAATTTCATTGGAGTTTGAGTTGATCAGCACCAAATCAACTTCCGGATTTTCAACACTAAACATTTCAAGCCTGTTTAAATAATAATTATCAAACGGGCAATCTACAGAAATAAAAACCAGCACCGCCAAAGGGGAGTGCATGATGTTCTGCATGGTAGTTTCTAGGCTATCTGTTTTCTGAAAACTTCTTGCAGGCCATTTTTGAGCCATAGCAAATTGTGAAAACAGGGTCAATATTATAATTACTAAAAATCTCATATAGAATAAACTATTAACATATCATCCACATCCATCTGGTAAACCAACTCGTATTGCATTGTACCATCATCAACAATCCAGCCAATTAATTTTCCGGATCGCTCATCTCCTTCCAAAAACTCAACAAAGAGTTGATCTTTAAACAACACCTTTCTTCTACCATGTAATTTATACAATGCCTCTTTAGCTGCCCAAACAATGGTTATCTCCAAAGGTGAAAAAGCCCATTTAATTTCAACCTCGTTCATAAATTTATGCCCAATTTTCAGTATTTTATCATTTACAGGCTCAATATCGATACCAACATCCTGAAATTTATCCAGCATAACAATCACATAAGGAAATTTATGTGATACAGATATCCCCAGACTCCAATCGTTAAAATAAGGTTTTCCAAATTCATCTTTTGAAATGCCAGGGTAGCCCCAATTCATTTCACGGCACAATTCCTTTGTAAGTACCCTGGTTCCGGCCCATTCCATTTTTTTATTGGGATGGGCAATTTCCAGGTGCCCTTCGTCTTCACTTTCACTGTGTACCATTGAAAATATTTCTTCCATGGGTTCCGAAAGCTTCCATATACCCCAAATTTTTGATTCAGATATTTTTTCAGTTTTTAGAAGGGGCATTTCTTTAGTACTTTTCGGTAAAATTAGCAGTTTATCAGTATGACCGAAATTAATATACGCAAAGTTTACGAATTCGCGGGACATAGGCAGCCTATTTATGCTCTTGCTTATGATTCGGAAAACAAGGCAATATACAGTAGTGGAGCCGATGGGCTGGTAATAAGATGGCAAAAAAATACAGAAGCACCCGGGGAAGTAGTTTTGAGGCTTACCATGGCATCATTTTCCTTAAATTATGATCCAAATGGAGCCTTGTGGATTGCTGAAAATCAATTTGGGTTACGAAAATTTAATCTGGAATCAAACAGGTTGGATTTTTCTATAGACTTGGGAAAATATTTCTATTTTGATATTCTGAGTATTAATGAAATGATAATTTCTTGTGATAACGCCGGAAATTTAATCACTGGACCAAAAAACAGTGATGAAGGATGGGTACGGCATAAAATTGGTACAAGTAGCATCCGAAGTATTAGTATATCGCCGGATCAGACAACCCTTGCACTTGGAATGAGCGATAGAAGCATTCGTATTTGTGACTTAAACTACATGAAAGAAATTCATAAAATTGAAGCCCATAACCACTCTGTTTTCTCAACACAATTTCTAAAAACCAAACCCTGGCTATTAAGCGGAGGCAAGGATGCTCAAATTAAAATATGGAGTACAGACAATGAATTTATAAATGCAGGGAAGATACCTGCACATTTATATGGGATAAACTATTTGGACATAAGTGAAAATGACAATTATTTTTTAACATGCAGTATGGATAAAACCATTAAATTGTGGGATACTTTCACAGGGAATCTACTTAAAGTGGTAGATTATGGAAGATATGAAGGGCATAAAGCATCAATAAACAAAGTGAAGTGGATAGGAAAAAATGAATTTATTAGCGCTGGAGACGACAGAAAAATATGTCTGTGGGAAATAGAAGAAAAATGATTACGTTGTGTAGGTAGGTAAATTACCGTTATATCAATCATTTTTTGCATTTTTGTAAATAAAATAAATTAAAATGAAAATTACTCCATTAGAGATTCGCCAAAAGACTTTTGAAAAAGAGTTTCGTGGATATCAAAAAGAGGAAGTCCATTCTTTTCTCCACTCACTTTCGTTGGAATGGGAGAAAATGCAAAATACTGTTAAAGAAGCTACAAAGCAGGTAGAGACTTTGGAAAAGGAAGTAAGTAAACTCAAGGAAGTTGAAAGTTCGTTATATAAAACTTTAAAAACAGCCGAAGACACGGGAGCAAATATGATTGATCAGGCCAATAAAATGGCTGAAATTCACATGAGGGAAACCGAAATGAAGGCTGAATCCATACTTAATGATGCAAAAAACAAGGCCCATGATACCATCGAAGAGGCTGAAATGATTGCCCGCCAAAGCATTGAAGAAATGGAAGATCAATTAAAGGACATCATGCATGCCTACAAAACTTTGGAAAACTTTCGGGATGATTTATTATCCGACATAAAAGGTGTAAGTACCGATGCTCTTGATCGGGTTGAACGTGTAAAAGCTCAATCAAAGAAAATAAACGTGGATGAGTTTTTCCTTAAATCCAGGAGGGAAAGTAAAAAATTGGTGGAAGATCGACTTTCTTCGAACTCTAAAAGAGGACAGACTTCCAGCGAAAAAGTTTCTTCTCATAAAAACACAATACCTG
>JAOUKG010000406.1 GCA_029882725.1 Cyclobacteriaceae bacterium | reverse complement strand
AGTCATGGTAGGTTTATTGGCATATCGGTTTCTCACTGTTTGCACAAGCAATTCAGAGGGTGCTCTGTTTTCAAAGTAGATAGTCCTTTTCAAGTAATCCTCAATTTTCAGAATCCTGGTAATTTCATTGTCGGAATCTGCTATTTTTATCTTTTTAACTAAAGAACTTACGGTTTTAAGTTCACTTTTATCAAGTGTATAGAGGTTTTCATAAATTCTTTTTGCGGCATCAGACCATGTGAACATCCTGCTATTATTTCGCGCCGTGTTATAAGAAAGTTTGGCTTCCACGCGCATCCTGCTGTTATCGTATGAGGAAAATTGTTCTTCCAGCAATGCTGATATATCATTTTGCTTTATGGTATATTCATTTCTCTCCTCTTTTCCCTCTTCAATTTTTGCTTCTGCCAAATTATTGTATGCTTTTACATCGAATTTAAGATGTTCAGGGCATGACAAATGAAATTCAGATGTTTTTACAGGAAAATCAAATTGCATAAACTGCCTCAGGAATAAATCTGCTCCCTTTTCTACCGTATAAAAAAACTCAATTTCACTTCCTTTTATAGCCCCTTCAATTGCAAAAATCTTATACCCGGAACCCGACTGCTCGTCTTCCAGCTCCTTTAATTCAGTTTCATCAAAGAGTATTTCCTTTCCTGAGGGTTCTATCGTTCTTGCTTTTAACTGTTTCAACTCACCGTCATCACCTAAAGGAACTACAATACGTGTAGACTTTTGTAAAGCATCATCGTTGGTAACCCGAACAATTTTATGGAAAGTATAACTTACTTTTAATCCATTATCTTCTAAAAAATAGTTATATATATTCTTTTGATCCAATACATATAAGGGGATATCCTTTTCTGCAGAACTCAATTTATAAAGGGATCTGTCTTTCTCCCAATCATAATTGAAATCTTGCCCAAAAACATTAAAAATAAAGCTATACAGTATACCAATTAAAAAAATCTTTTTCATAAATAAACAAATTAGGTAATCAGAATTAATATCAATTATTATTTAATTTTTTCCAGAACAATTATTTGATTGAATGCATCGGTGATCTTTTTAACCCCCTCATTCCATGTATCAAATTTTTCCGGGTATAACAACAGGTAATCCACAAAATAAGATTCCCTTCTTACTATTGTATTTTCTATTACTTCATAGATAATTTCAAAACCAAATACCTCGTTTTCATATTTTACATTTTCGGGTATTTCCTGGATTCTATAACCCTGTGGTAATTCCAGAACTGAATAATTCGAGTTTTCATACTTAAACTCATTTTCTAAAGGAAGTTTTCTTTCTTCTTTTAAAACTGCTCCGGAAAAACTCTTTTCGAGATTCAGATTAATATATAACTCCTCTCCTATTGCGGAAATGTAATCTGGCAACTCAAAATTATAATCCACGGCCAAGGGTTTTTCATGATCCTCAATGTTATGAATTTTATAATCTATTAGAGTAAATTTGTTGCTGCCTTTTTCAAGTTTTGCATCGAGTGTATTCAGCACTTCCTGCTCATTAATATCTGTGAAATAATACGTATTGAAAACTTTTTGAAAACCGGAAAACCTCACACTACCCCTACCCTTTAAAGTGTTCTTGCTGTCAACTTTCAACCAAATTGAGTCGACTGCCTGATTCTTATTTCTTTCAATAACGGGTACGGTAATAACCTCAAATTTTTCCCTTGATTTACTAATCAACACCTCTTTTCCCTGAATCATGGAAGATGGCATATCAAAAGGACTATATTGTGATGTAGCATCCAAAAAATAAGTCCGCCCATTATTTTGGTACGTAGCAATCATGTGGTTATCCACAGAAGGTGAAGGTAAATCGTGATAAGTATAAGGTAAATCACGAGTACCTACCCATGTATAATTTGCATTTAAACCTGCGGCTTTAAACAGACTTACAATGGTACTGGCCATATCCTTACAATCACCGTATTTTTTCTCACACACATAAGAACCCGTATGAGGAATAAATCCCCTCATACCATCTTCGAAGGCTATGTATTTAATATTATGCTGAACCCAATAAAATATTTTTTTTGCTTTCTCTAATTCTGAATCTGAATCTGAAATAATTCCACTTACTATTTCAGACATCGCACTTTGGTCTTCCTCTCCTATTCTTTCCAAAAATGTGTAATACCATTTATACAAGGCCCCTACCGAAGAAAGTACATCGATATTTTCTCCTTTGGCATTCGTATAAGAATCGATTTGATAGGAAACATGCGGTGTGAGGTAATTCCACCTGGGCATATCTGATTCGTATTTAAATGAGGGTATCTGATTCATTGAAAAAGTATAAATAGTATATCCCTTTGCAGCCTCTTTACTTACCTTTATTCTCTTTTCAGGATCATTGAAAGTGCGATAATTAAGCTTTACATTTTCGGGTACCTTAATAGAATATGCTACTTCTTCCGAAGGCATATAGGATTCAAAGAACAGTAAACCTGTAAAATGAGGATCAGTTACTTTTTGCTCATATTCCAATACCGTTTGCACCCCTTTTTCCACAGAAGGAAAAGTGAAATTTGTAACCTTTGTATCATCGTAAAAGGACGAAGAATTCTTATCAAATGAGTCCTTAAATTCTGTTACATCAATTTGTTTGTATTTCTTTTTGGTTGGTATTTTTGTGTACGCTTTTATATTTTCCGTTTTTATGAATTCTGAAGAATACACCTGTTCTTTGGCATATTTTGTCGCCGCACTTCCCAAATAATATATATTTTCAAAATGATTAATCTTTATAGATAAACCATTCTGATCTTCAAGAATTTCAATGTCCCTTTTTTTCTTGAGGGTAATAATTTGTTCTTCGGGATATTTGGCTTTCCACTTTTCAAAATCGGGATGTTCCTGTGCATTCAAGGAAAAGTGGCCCAATAAAACAAGAATCCCCAAAGAGGCCATTGACTTTATACTGTTTTTAATATTCTTCATTGCTATCAAAGAATTCAGAATACACCAATTTTCCTTTTTCGTCATAATATTCAGATTTACCATGCAGTTGATCGTAGCTATAATTTACAATACTTTTTGTTTTTCCATTAGAATAATATTCCACAAACTCACCATGTTTTATACCATTTAAGTAATGATTCTTTTGCCAAATTGATCCATCAGGATAATAATACTGGAATTCGCCTTCATCCATGTAATTCACAAAGTTCCCGGAGTATTCCAATTGGCCATTACTATAATAAGATTTACCCTCACCATTAAAATACCCATTGGAATATACTTGTCTGTAAGAAATCTTTCCATTAGGAAACTTGGCTTCCATTACTTCATCTCCTTTTCCAAATGGAATTAATTCAGACATTTTTCCATCTTCAAGTTGATATCTGTAACCAAAAATAAAATCATCCCTGTACAGCTTTTCTACCTGCAACTCACCCTCCATATTGTACACGAACATAGATCCATCTTTCTTCCCATTATTATAATATGTTATATTCTCCTTGTTCCCATTTTCGTAGAAATATAACCATTCACCATTTCTTTCACCAGCTATATAGGAACCTCTGGTTTCAATTTTACCTGAAGGGTAATACCATATCCATTCACCCTCCATTTGATTGTTTTTGTAACTCCCGGTAATCTCCTTTTTCTTAAATGGAGTAAAATACTCCACCTTTGAATGCACAAAATCGCTGGTACTAACAATCCTTTTTGTATTCCCCGATTTGTAAAAGCTCTTTTGAGAAAGCCTTTCACCACATTTCACCAGCGTTTCAAAGCTTTTTTTTCCATTATCATAAAAATACGTGATAGTATCCACTGCTCCGGATCTGGTTTGGGAATACAAAACATTGCTTAAAGTATCGTATTGAATATATTCCGTAAGATCATCATAATCATTCCAAAATTTATATCTCAAATTA
>JAOUKG010000405.1 GCA_029882725.1 Cyclobacteriaceae bacterium | reverse complement strand
AACAAAGTTCGAAAACGCCAAAAATTTCTAAGGGATAATACAAAATGATGTCTAAGCATAAGATAATCTGATTGAATTCGGAATATCTTATTCAAATAGCAGACCAATGAAGAAATTGGGAACCTCAGCAAAGATCAAAGAACCACCTAAACTTTCTCTTAGCTTGATTTAAAGTCCTGAAATAAAGAAATCAGGCTTTTTTTTTATTAGTGTGAAGTTATTTTGAATTTTCACACTCTCTCCTTGAAAAAGTTTGAGCATAAAAAAACCGATCAATTTCGTTGGTATAGTGTTCGAAATTGAACGGTTACTGATACGGAATATGCATTAAGACCTTAAGATATTCAGACCTTAAGATATTAGGCTCTTAGGCTCTAAAGAACCTATACATCTATAGAGTCATAAACAATCACTTTTTCCCAAAGGTCTCCATACTCTTCAATAAATTCCAGGTGAATGGGATCTGTTTGATAACTTGCCTGATCTGCATCGTTTTTAAAAAAAGCACACCACGATGCGGCATAGGTAGAATCGATTACATCCCTGTTAGTACTTGCAGGCACTCCAATATGAAAGGTTGCAATAGTTGGTACTGTAGCCAACTTTCTCAACCCCTCAATAAGTTTGGCCTGGTCTTCTTTACTCCCTGGATTTTTCAGCCAAAAAAATACATGATGGATAAATGGGTATTTAGAATCCGGGTGTTGTGAATCACAGGAAGTGGTCAACATGGCCGTTCCTGATGCTGCTGCCAAAGCCGTCATTCCGAGGAATTTACGTCGTGAGGATATTTTCATTTTTATAGATTTTAGTGAAAAGGTATTTATTCAAAACTATCAAAATATAAAATTCAACACTAAAAGAATTATATATTTTATAGCTGTTTTATACATACATTACCTGATTTTCTTTTTGAAACAGACATTTTATTTAATAAAACATACTATTTGCATCTATCGGCTACTGTTTCATTCTACTACTATTTACACAAGTGGTAGTTTTAGACTCACTTATTTTGGAAAACTTTTAATAAGTTTACTTTCTCTAAGAACCTCCCGGCCAGGAAACCATTTAAACCTCTATTGCAGGTTAAATTATATTTCAACAACTAAATTTTTTCAGATGAAAAACGTACTTATTACCTTACTGATGCTTGTCAGTTTTGTGTCCTTCGGACAAAACGAATTTTATGAACTTCGTACTTATGAAATTAAATTCGGATCGCCTGCTTCAGGGCTTCATGAGTATCTTGAAAATGCGCTACTTCCTGCACTAAATCGTCAGGGTGTTAAAAATGTAGGTGTATTTGGCGAATGGGGCAAATCTGATCCTCCTAAAGTTTATGTTTTGATCCCCTACAAAAACATTTCAGCCTATGAAAAAGCTCAGGAAAACATAAAAAAGGATAAAGAATTTGCAAAAGCTGCGGCTAAATACAATCAAATACCTGTAGAAAAGGCTCCATATTCCCGTTATAGCACCTCCATGTTTACTGCTTTCGATGGTATCCCACAACTTGTTAAACCTGCTTCAGGTTCCAACCTTTTTGAATTGAGAACTTATGAAGGTTATATCGAAGATGCCTTTAACCGTAAGGTGAAAATGTTTAATGAAGGTGAATTGGATATTTTTAAGGATACAGATTTACATTCTGTGTTTTTCGGAGAAAAAATAGCAGGTCCTGATATGCCCTGTTTAACCTATTTGTTAGCCTTTAAGGATATGGAAGAACGTGATGCTAATTGGAAAAAATTTGTTGACCACCCCGAGTGGAAACGCATTTCGCAATTGCCCGAATATGCCAACACTGTGTCTAATATCACCAGGATATTTTTAGTGCCGTTGGGTTATTCACAATTGTAAAAAATTACTGTAATTATAATAATACTTTATACCCTTTTAATAAGTAGTACACTCACTTATTTAAAAGGGTATTTTTTTTATTCCATATTTCTGTTTTTTAAATTAACTAGCATTACCTACCCTATCGCCTGTTCAATGACAATAATCATCACTCTAAATGATTAATTACATCCATTGAAATGATATTTAATAATACATTTATTGAAATGACCAAACGGTCATTATTCCATAAATAAATCAATAACATAAACAAATCAATAAAATGAGATCAAACAAAAATATTGTTTACTATGTTCTTATTACTTTCCTTTTGGTTGGTTTGGGAAGTTGTAACAAGAACAATGACCCTAATCCAGATCAAGTGGCTTTCAATGCTGCCGATTTGGTAAATGGGGGTAGGATGTACGATAAGTTTTGGGCCAGTGAGACTACTTTCACTACTCCCTCAGATCCATCAGTTTCTTTAACTGATATTTCTTCTTATGGTGATTTCTATAGATGTAAGGCATGTCATGCCTGGGAACAAAAAGGCACAATGGAGTCTTACATTGACAGAGGTCCTACAACCACTCGTCCTAATGTTTCTTCATTTGATTTACGCGCTTCAATAGCAAGTAGTACAATCCGTCAACTTTTTGACGCAGTTAAGCATGATGGAGGAGCTGCCGTGGATGTCGCAAGAACTGCCGATGGCACTAACACAAGTTTAGGAGGAGACAATATGCCGGATTATGGAAAAATATTGACCGATGAACAAATCTGGGATTTGGTAAAATTTCTCAAAAATGGAACCTTTGATACCAGTTTGTTATATGACATTCAAACAACAGGCACATACCCTACAGGGTCAAGAACCTTTTCTAATGTGGGTAAAGATGGAAATGCCGTTGCTGGCAAAGCCTTCTATGATACTAACTGTGCCTCATGCCACGGTAATAATGGTAGGGATGATGACCAGGGAGCTGTATTACAAATTAATTTGAATATTGGTAAATCAATGGGACAATTTGCCAGAGATAAACCCTACGAATTACAGCATAAAGCCAGATTTGGAAACTTAGGGAGTACTCCTGCAATGCTTGGCACCGGTGATGTTTCAATTACAGATATTAAAAATATGATGAAAGCGCTTTCTGACCCTACTGCTTACCCCAGTTTGTAGAAAGAAATTAAGATGATTACAAGAAAAATCCATCTAAAAATGATGGATTTTTCTTGTAATCATCTTAATTATGTATTACTCCAATACCGGCATCCCATAATAATTTATTGAATGTTGGTATATCTTTTTCTATCATTTCATTGCCTCTTTCGGCTAATTTCTTCCATTCTGCCATCAATTCTTTGTATCTCGCACGTGAAGGTTCATTCACTTTGGGTAGATCGCTTTCTGTTTGATTAATCATGTATATATAGTTGGCCGTGAATTTATTTTCGAAATTATCTACATCATCGTAGGCTTTGGCTTTTCGCTGAACCATATCCTCATCCCAAGATTTCATTTTAGCTATTAGGTCTGTGGCATTTAACATTAATTCTTTATTTCCACTTTTAGCTAGTGGGCCATTCAAAACCTCTTCAAGTTTGCTCCTCAACCCTGAAATTTTGTTAACCATTTTGTGCATGATATCAATTTCCTTTTCCATAGAAAGCATAAACGTATGATACTCTTTATACGTCTCCATAGTTGTTTCATATAATGGATTAGGCAGAATATTTAACTCCGAAGCCACTTCCTGCCCTTTCACCGAAAGGTGTATTGTGTATTTACCCGGAATTGCTTTATGCCCTCTATAACTACCTTCAATATATGCTAAAGGTATTCCATCTGCCGTTGGATACCTCATATCCCAAACAAATCTGTTTAACCCTTTATTATTAGATAGTGTGGGTTCTGCCGGAGGTCCTCCATCGTATCTTTTATAACTTTTATCCTTTTCGGAAGTAAAAGAACGCACTTCATTGCCTTGTGAATCTTTAATAACCAACTTCACCTCAGCACTGTCGGTAAGATTATAGTATATCACTACTCCATTGGCAGGATTCACACCATCG
>JAOUKG010000404.1 GCA_029882725.1 Cyclobacteriaceae bacterium | reverse complement strand
TGGGGCCCCAAAACTTTTATTTCCAAATTACGGCACTCTTCCATAAAGAATGTCACTTTTTCTATGTTGTTTTGATTGTGGGTCAATACAGCCGCCATGTATTCAGCGGGATAATGTGCTTTTAAATAGGCTGTTTGATAGGCAATTAATGAATAGCATGTTGAATGCGATTTGTTGAATGCGTATGCTGCAAAAGCCTCCCAGTCGGTCCATATTTTTTCTGCTACTTTCTCAGGATGCCCGTTCGATGCACACCCTTCCAAAAACTGAGGCTTCAATTTAGCCAATAACTTTGCATCCTTTTTACCCATTGCCTTTCGCAAAACATCGGCATCACCTTTTGAAAAGTTGGCCAACTTTTGAGAAAGAAGCATCACTTGCTCCTGATAGACGGTAATTCCATAGGTCTCGGCCAAATATTCTTCCATTTCGGGTAAATCGTATGTAATTTCTTCCCTTCCATGCTTTCTGGCAATGAAATTTGGAATATACTCCATAGGTCCCGGTCTGTATAGTGCGTTCATGGCAATGAGATCCTCAAATTTATCAGGCTTTAATCCCTTCAAATGCTTCTGCATCCCTTGCGACTCAAACTGGAATGTACCTGTGGTAAGTCCTTTTTGATACAATTCATAGGTAGTAACGTCATCAAGAGGAATGGTTTCTATGTCGATATCTATGCCGTTCCTCTTTTTAATAATTTTAAGTGCCGTCTTAATTATAGTCAGGGTTTTTAGGCCTAAAAAGTCCATTTTAAGCATCCCCGCACTTTCAATCACACTGTTATCAAACTGCGTGATCAACATTTCCGAATCTTTGGAAGTAGAAACAGGAATGTAATTGGTAAGATTGTGAGGCGCAATAATTACCCCACATGCATGAGTCCCCGTATTTCGAACAGAGCCCTCTAAAATTTGCGCTTGTTTTAATACCTGGCCTTTAAGATCGGTTCCTTTTCGTAGTTCTTCAAGTTCCTTAACCTCATCAAAAGCTTTTTTCAAACTCACATTAGGTCGATCAGGAACCATTTTTGTGATGGCATTTGTTTCAGAAAGCGGAAGTTCCATTACACGTCCTGCATCTTTTATGGCACTTTTTGCTGCCATGGTTCCGTAGGTGATAATTTGGGATACTTGCTGATACCCGTATTTATTGATTACGTATTTTATTACTTTATCGCGTCCCTCATCATCGAAGTCAATATCAATATCAGGTAGTGATACCCTGTCGGGGTTGAGGAATCTCTCAAACAGTAAATCATACTTGATAGGGTCCACATTTGTAATTCCAATACAGTAGGCAACAACCGATCCTGCTGCCGACCCTCTACCAGGCCCTACTGATACACCAAGTTCTCTGGCCTTTGCCGTAAAATCCTGAACAATTAGAAAATAACCCGGATAACCCGTGTTCTGTATGGTTTCAAGCTCAAAATCCAACCGGGTAGTAATGTCTTCTGTTAACTCCCCGTACCTGTTTTTGGCTCCTTCATACGCTAAATGTTTTAGAAATGCATTTTCACCCCGTTTTCCTCCATCTGTTTGATCCAAAGGATCTACAAAATTTTCGGGTATTTCAAAGGCAGGCAGGAGAACATCTCGTTTTAAAGTATAAGACTCAATTTTATCTACAATTTCCGCTACATTTTCTATTGCCTCCGGTATATCAGAAAACAAGGATTTCATTTCCTCCTGATTTTTGAAATAGTACTCGTTATTTGGAAATCCGGGTCTGAAACCTCTGCCTCTGCCTATGGGGGTCGATTGATATTCACCTTCCTTTATACAGAGCAAAACGTCGTGAGCATTGGAATCTTCTTTGTCTAAATAGTAAACGTCATTGCCGGCCACTACTTTCACATTGTATTTTTTTGCAAATGAAAGCAAAATCTCATTTACGTGATCTTCTTCCTGTAGCCCATGACGTGAAAGTTGAATGTAGAAGTCATCCTTAAATTGCTCTACCCACCACTGAAAGGCCTCTTCTGCCTGATGCTCACCTACATTCAGGATTAATTGTGAAACTTCAGATTTTAATCCACCTGAAATGGCAATGAGATTATCCTTATATTGAGTAATGAGTTCTTTATCAATCCGGGGATACAATCCATAAAGACCCTCCATATAGGCTAAACTACTCAGTTTAACAAGATTTTGATATCCTTGCTTGTTTTTTGCCAATAAAATTTCCTGTACTCTTCTATCGGGATTGTCTTTGGTGAATTTTAAGGTTTTTCTTTCTTCCGACAGAAAAAACTCACATCCTACAATGGGTTTAATGCCATTAAGTTCTGCCTGTTGCACAAATTTGTATGCCCCAAACATATTACCCAGATCTGTTAAGGCAATAGCGGGCATTTTGTACTCAACGGCCTTTTCAACTAATTTTTTTACATTGGGTGTAGCCTGTAAAACAGAAAACTGAGAATGTACTTGTAAATGGACAAAAGGGGCTTCTATGGATTCTGCCAGGCTTTCCTCTTTTATAAGGTCTTCCGCTTTTTTCTTTTTTGCTTTCGCGAAATTTGCTTCCTCCAATTCGGGTGCTTCGTATTCCAATTCTGAAATGTCGAGATCCTGAATTTTTATTACCGAGCGTTTTACTAAAGCGAAAAAACATTTTGCTGTAGCATCCACATCGAAAGCAGCATCATGAGCATCGTCAAATTTGTTTCCAAAAAGTTTTTCATGAAGTTCAATAAGTTTTGGATACTTGAATTTTCCACCATATCCACCGGGTAGTTCGCAAAACTGTGTTGCCTCCTTTGAAGTATCGAGGGTGTCTCGATTCAATACAGAATGGATGCTTTTATTTCTGATTAACTCAGCCTCAATAATATTAATATCAAATCCAATATTATGCCCCACTAAAAACCGGGCTTTGTTGAGATCTTCAGCAAATGCATTTAAAACGGACGTTATTTCTTGTCCCTCTTCAATGGCCCTTTTGGTAGAAATACCATGCACTTTTTCAGCATTGAAAGGAATTGTAAATCCTTCTGGTTTTACAATTAAATTACCTCGGTTAATTAAATTTCCACCTCCATCATGTAATTGCCATGCAAGTTGAACGAGCCTGGGCCAGTTTTCGAGGTCTGAAGGGGGAGCAGAACTATTTTTCGGTAAACCTGTGGTTTCCGTATCAAAAATTATAAACATGTGGTGGTTGGTTTGTGGTAAAAATAAACCCACCTGTTTTTAAAATCAACTATTAACCCGGATTATTCATAGGGTTGATTGGTAAAATTTAAGATGGATTAAAGATAACGTCTTTATGATGCTCTTTTTTGATTTCGGATATTAGGTTCCGAAAAGAGTGGCATAATCCAAATAGTAAATCAGTTTAACGCTTACTGTATTACTGCCGGGAATGTCCAGGGTTTCACTAAGATTTCTGAAGTAATCATTTCTTACAATTACATCCGAATTGGATGTTTGTTGTTTGTATGTCACATTCAGAAAGCTACCAGGAGCAATTTGCCAAGAATAGATTAAATCCAGATTGAAAACCGTGAAATCTTTGTCATGGAGGGGTAATCCACCTTCGTCTAAACCAGTATAACTACCTTCAACTAAGGTTCCGTTGTCCTGCAAGTCAAAGAATTTATTGTATTCCACACGGCTCCAATAATTTCTGGAACGTAAACTTAGCCCCATTTTATTAGTAAAGGTATATTGAAGCCTTAATTCTGAAGTGATGGTTTCCACTTCTCTGTTGCCAAAGAAAATTTGATTTGTATTATCATTTCTGTTTACATATCCCTTTCCATTTGTGTTTTTATCCCAATTCAGATTACCCGAAATGGTCAATCGGTCATTTGCCCTATAACGAGGGTTTATTCCGAAAAACCCAGCTGTGGCACCGTCTTCTTTTCTTCTCCAAAGTCCTTTATACAAACCAACTTGAAAAGGTTTACGCC
>JAOUKG010000403.1 GCA_029882725.1 Cyclobacteriaceae bacterium | reverse complement strand
CATCACCAAAACTTGGATACTAATTAAAATAACAGTCAGTAAATATTTCATAACAACAAAATTGGTAATAATTTTAAAGTTAGCAACGAACAAAAACCCGGCCAAAACAGTTTTACAAATATAACAAGAATTCAAGTCCCCAACAGCAGAACGGATAAAACATTAAAACAGTATATGATATTTATATTTTAAGTAAATTTAGGCCTAAGCAAATTTTATGAAGATAATTAAGATATTGATTTTTTTATTGGTTCCTCTGGTTTCGTTTTCTCAGGAAAAAGAAAAAGTGTTGATTCTGGAAATCAAAAATGAGATAGACCCACGTATGAACCGTTATATTAAATTGGGGCTTGAAGAAGCAGAAGAATCGGGCACTGATTTAATTATTGTGGACATGGACACCTATGGAGGATATGTGAATGATGCCAAAGATATAATTGAAAATCTTTTGGACACAAAGATTCCGGTTTGGGTTTTTATCAACAAAGACGCTGCATCAGCTGGTGCCTTAATATCCATTGCCTGTGATAGTATTTACATGTCGGCAGGAGCAAGTATTGGCGCTGCCACGGTAGTTATGGGGCAAGGAGAAGCGGCTCCCGACAAGTACCAATCGTATATGCGATCTACCATGAGATCAACGGCAGAAGTCAATAACAGGGATCCAAAAATTGCTGAAGCCATGGTAGATGAAAATATTGAAATTGAAGGTGTTACCAAAAAAGGAGAAGTTATTACCTTTTCAACATCGGAAGCGATAAAATTCGGGTTCTGCGAGGGTCAAAGGGAGAGTATTGAAGAAATACTGGAGAAAAACGGAGTAACAAACTACGACCTCTCCACTTTTGAACTTGACTTTGTGGAAAAAACCATTGCTTTTGTGATAAACCCATTTATTAGTGGCATTTTGGTATTGATAATAATTGGTGGAATTTATTTTGAATTACAGACACCGGGTGTAGGTTTCCCTATTGCTGCTGCTGGGGTGGCTTTGATTGTTTACCTTATTCCATATTATTTAAATGGTCTTGCCGAAAGTTGGGAAATTCTGGCTTTTATTATTGGAATCTTATTCATTGCTGCCGAAATATTCATAATTCCTGGTTTTGGAATTGCAGGAATAATTGGAATTATACTCAGTATAGGATCTCTTACTCTCATTATGCTAAACAACGATGCCTTTGATTTTAGCTTAGTGCCCTTTTCTGATATATTCACGGCATTGATAACGACTTTTGGAGGAATTATAGGAGCTATGTTGCTCATGCTGTTTGGTGGGGTAAAACTCACAGACACTAAATATTTCAGAAAGATAGCTCTTACAAGTACTCAGGCAAGAAGTGATGGTTTCACATCTTCATTTATACCAAAGGATACTCTTTTGGGTAAAACAGGAATCGCTTATACTGTACTAAGGCCTAGTGGAAAAATTGAGATCGAGGGAGAGATTTTTGATGCTTCCACACGAGGAGATTATATTGAAAAAGGAGAAAAAGTACTGGTAATTGGTGATGAAGGTACTTCATTAAAAGTACGGAAAAATAAATAAGGTGGTAAAGAAAATAGTAGGTATTGTTCCGGCTCGTTTTGCTTCAACCAGGTTTCCAGGTAAACCATTGGAGGTCTTAGCAGGAAAAACTATCATTCAGCGAACTTATGAACAGGCCAAAATAGCATTGAATGATGTCTATGTGGCTACCGATGATTTGAGGATTTATGATCACGTCAAAGCCTTTGGAGGGCAGGTTGTTATGACATCATCAGATCATATAAGTGGCACTGATCGTATAGAAGAGGCTATTTCAAATTTAAATTTGGAATGTGAATACGTCATCAATATTCAAGGCGATGAACCTTTGATTCACCCCGATCAAATAAAGGAGTTGGCAGAAATATTAAATGGTGAGGTAGAAATTGCAACACAAGCACGACAAATTGAAGATCCACATAAAATTTCAGACCCCAACATAGTTAAAGTGGTGATAAACAAGAAAGGCAATGCTCTGTATTTTAGCCGGTCAAAAATTCCTTTCGCACGTTCAGAATCGTATGTCCACTATTATCAACACATTGGTATATATGCATACCGTATGGATATTCTTCAAAAAATAAAAGCATTACCTACTTCCAATCTTGAAAAAACAGAAATGCTGGAACAACTTCGGTGGATGGATCATGGTTTTAATATTTCTGTAACAATCACCAACCACAAAACTATTGGTATCGACACCCCTGAAGATTTAAAATACGCAGAAAACATTTTATCCGGCATGCAAATTGATTAAATTAATCCATGCATTACATTAAATACACATTATTACTATTTAGTTTTATCCTACTCTGTTCAACAGGTACATCAGGGCAAAATTACATAACAATAACAGGTGTGGTTGTGGATGCAGAATCAGGGGACCCATTGATTTTCGCCTCTATAGGCATAAGAAATAAAAGTATAGGTACCATAACCAATGCAATAGGTGAGTTTGATTTTCATATCCCTGTTGAAAACAGAAATTCTGTAATTGAAATTAATATGCTCGGATATGAGAGTTATACAGTGAGTGTAAATGAAATAATATTAACTGGAATCAATAGGTTTGAATTAACAAAATCAAGCAAATTCCTTCAGGAAGTAGTTATTAGTGATAGTCTTTCCGGAGGAGACATTTTCAATATAGCAGTTAGCAGAATTGAAAATAACTATCCAATGACCCCCTTCCTTATGGATGGTTTCTACAGGGATATAAAAAGCGTTGCAGGAACCCATATTGCGTTGTTGGAAGCTGCTGTTAAAATCTATGACAAGGAGTATGATGAACCCAGGCAAAAAACCAGATTAAGAGAACGAGTTGCTCTTATTGAAGTAAGAAAAAGCTTAGGGTACGACAATAAATTCACTTCATTTTTTGACCAAACCAACCTGTTGGAGGATTTGTTACTTCATAACATTGTACGTTACAGACAATTTCCAGAGGACCCCAATTTTTTAAATCAATTAAAAAGGGAAGAAACAAGCTTTTATAATGGCCGAAAGATATTTCTGGTTACCCTCAAAGAAAGTGACCGTATCAAATTGTATATAGATGCAATGACCTTTGCGTTTATAAGAATTGAATACCAAATGGGTCCACAAGAAGGAATTATTGACAGAAAAAACGGATTAGAAAGTAAGTTGCATTCATTACAAAAAATAATTGAATTCAAGGAATACTCGGGAAAAATGTATTTAAGTCATATCGATTTACTTTCAGAAATTCACTGGATCCATCCTCGAACAAAAGAGTTGAAATTCACTACTGAATTACAACAACAACTTTTAATTAATAACATCTGGCCAAACACTTCAAGTAAGATTGGAACTACTGAAAAAATGAAGAGATTTGGACTTCAATATCAATACAGAAATTACAACAAAGGATTCTGGGACAATTATAATGTGATAAAAGAGACCCCTTTAAACAAAAAAATTGTTGAAGATCTTGAAAAGGATTTATCCTTAGAAAAGCAATTTACAGACACCAAATAATATTGAATTAATCCTGTCGACAAAATCTGCAATTTATCGATGAAAATTTTGTATTCTTAAAATTTTTCACTTTATTTACAGTATAGATAAAGCCAACTATAGACACGAAAACACTCCTGAAGCCGAGGGCATTGGGAGTGTTTTTATTTATAGGACTTTGAAAAAAAGATGTGCGTCGTATTCACGTAGTAGTGACTCACGGCCGTGCGTAACTACTACGTGAATACGTGTATTTCAATCACCCACATTTACATAAATAATTTGAACCTAGTTTATGCAATAGGGTTTATAATCAGAATCAAAAAGATAAATTTTATCCCGTAGGGATTCTATGTTTGTAGAACGAATAAATTATTACGTTCCCGCCTTATTAGAAACGGAATGTTTTGTCAAA
>JAOUKG010000402.1 GCA_029882725.1 Cyclobacteriaceae bacterium | reverse complement strand
CCTTATTTTTTTATGATCCCGCTGGGGTCGTTTAAAGGTTTGAATAGCCGAAGGTAAACGGCATTGACTTGCGATTTGCAAGTTAGTATTGTCCGGGAGAAAAATCTTATTCTACACTTCCAACAACCCGTGTTGCCTCAATTTATTCACTCCTTTGGAATACCAAAATATTTCAAAATCATCAAATTCTCTCTCAAAAGATTGTTTAATAGAATCCAGCGTGAGGGTACCTTCTTTGATTTGTGGAGTGGCAGAATTCAATAATTCATGGAGCCATTTTGCTTCAGGTTCTGGCATGGTGATGGTAAATTGATCTGTCTTCAGATGAAAGGTTAGTTGGGTTTTGATTTTCTTTCCTTTTTTGATAGTTTCCAATAGGGGAGTGCCTCCTAACCAAATTACCCGGGTTGTTTTTTTGAATCCTTTAAATTCGAAATGCTCCAAACAGCTTTCTATATAATCCGGGGGGATGGTAGTTTTAGGTATTTTGAAATCAAACCATTCCTGTAAGGGGAATTCATAACCTATGCCATGCATGTAGTTATATAACGATTTTTTTAAGCCAAAACTGAATTTGTTATGATCAATGCCCGTGTGATTACTAAATTCGAGGTCATTCAATGCAAAACTTACTTCAGGAATGATGGGGGTAATGTTGTAGTCTTCCGGATTTTGCCCTATAGGACTGTGGGCCGTTAATGCGAATTGATGCCAAAAACCAGATTGCAGAATAGCCATTTCAAATAATTGTCGTACCATTTCCAAACTATCCACCGTTTCTTGTACGGTTTGAGTAGGGTATCCGTACATCAAATAAGCATGTACCATTAAATCGGCCTCTGTAAAGTTTCGCATCACCCGGGCTACCTGATCTACCGAAACTCCTTTTTTAATTAATTTGAGCAACCTGTCTGAAGCTACTTCCAATCCTCCCGACACTGCAATACATCCTGAAGCTTTTAGTAAACGACATAAATCAAGGGTAAAACTCTTTTCAAACCGAATATTGGTCCACCAGATTACCGATAGCTCCCGGCGCAGAATTTCAATAGCCAGTTCACGCATCAGTGCAGGCGGGGCTGCTTCATCCACAAAATGAAACCCCCGCTCTCCTGTTTGATGGATTATTTCTTCCATACGGTCTACTATCAGTCTGGCCGTGAGAGGTTCATAGCGCTGAATATAATCTAATGAAACATCGCAGAAGGTGCATTTTCCCCAATAGCAGCCGTGAGCCAGTGTTAATTTATTCCATCGGCCGTCGCTCCAAAGACTGTGCATCGGGTTTGTCACCTCAATGACAGACAAATATTGGTGCAGGTTCAAATCGGAATAATCAGGAGTTCCTACCTCATGTTGTTTATAATCGGGTTGTTTTGAAAGATTATTGTATTTTACCAGGTTATTTTCGAGGATAAAAGTGCGTTTTAGCTCGGGTGAGGGGAGTTGCCCCTGTGTAATCCACTGATAGATTAACTCGATAGGGCGTTCCCCATCGTCCAGGCTTATAAAATCGAAAAATTTGAATACTTCAGGATCGGTAATTGAACGTAATTCTGTATTCGGAAATCCGCCACCCATGGCAATTTTTATTTCGGGATATTTTTGACGAATATACCCGGCACATCGAAATGCACTGTATAAGTTTCCCGGAAAAGGTATTGAAAAGCACAACAATTTGGGATTGTGTTCTTGAACGTGTTTTTCAAGTAATTGAAGGGTAATTTGATCTATAAATGTGGCCGGATTAGAAAGATGTGAGTGAAGTTCGTCAAATGTATTGGCACTTCTTCCTAATCGTTCTGCATACCTGCTAAATCCAAAATGAGGATCCAGTTGCTCGATAATGAAATCAGAAAGATCTTCCAGATACAAGGTACACAAATGTTTTGCCCGATCGTGAAATCCCATGGTTCCAAAGGCCCAATCAAGATCGTCTATTTGGTTAAACCGTTCGGCTTGGGGTAAAAAATCACCATTGCATATTTTTCTTGCCAATGAGGCATTATTTCCCTGAAGGAAGGAAATAACATCGGGAATGGTGTTGATATAAGCTTGTTTTAAAGAATAGATTCTTGAAGCATTATCCGAAAAGTCATCGGTTTTATTCGATGTGCTTTCAAATACCTGCCTTAATAATTCGGGCGTGAATAATTCATTGATAACTTCAATGCCCAGGTCAATTTGAAAAGAACGGATGCCACGGGTATTAAGAAAGCCCTTGAGGTAGGTAGTAGCCGGGTAGGGAGTGTTGAGCTGCGTAAAAGGCGGAGTAATGAGCAGGATATCGGTCAAGGGTAAAGAAGTTTATGGCTGTGTTGTATTTAAATTGTAATGTTTCCTACGATCTGGTTTATTGATTTTAATGACCAGAGATCGACCGTTAAAGGTAACTCTTTTTTACGCCTTGAGAATAATTATGTTTTATAATTTGAGATTCAGTGGTGTTTTGGTCGTAGTCAATTCCCGTTTTTAGAGTAAAATAAATGTGAGTAGAGACACACATAGAATTGTAAATGCAAAGAAAAATTTCTAAAAAGAATGTATTAGAACGATGAAGACAAAACATTCCGTCTCTACGAGACGGTTCCTCAATACGATTGTATTCTACAAATATTTTATCCCTACGGGATAATAAAAAAGTGGAGAATAAATTGAATAACAATGATAAAACAAATTCATTTCGGATAGATAGTTTAAACCTGGTTAAACCTTGAGTGATTCTCACAAAAAAAACTCTTGCAAAAAGTTCTTATTTAACTTCCTGCAAGAGTTTTTAATTCAATATATATAAGTTGAAAACGCTTATTTTTCAGTTTTTGCTACCAATTCCTCGTCGATAATTTTTTCCAACGTGGCTTTAGGTAATGCTCCGGCTTGCATCATCGGCTGACCTTCAACGGGAATGAAAAGCATACTTGGAATACTTCGAATTTGAAAAACAGATGCTAATTCTGCCTCAACTTCAGTATCTACTTTATAAATAATCACCTCTTTTCTTTCTTCAGACAATTCTTCCAGAATTGGGGCAATCATTTTACAGGGGCCACACCAATCGGCATAAAAGTCAATAATAGCAGGCTTGTCACCTTTAAATTTCCATTCTTTTTCTTGCGTATAGTCAAAAACGTCTTTTTTGAATATTTCCGCAGTCAATTTTATAGTTGCCATAATTCTGATGGTTTGATTTTGTGCAAATATATGTCAGGAAAATCTAATCTAATGTGACTTTGGTAACACTTCTTAAAAATATCTCCTAAAATATCCGCATTTATTGCCTCCTTAAAAATTACTCCAGGGCTTTCACTTCGTAAGTCAATGCTTCAATACTTGCCTTTGCATCGCCAAAGAGCATTCTTGCTTTGTCGTGGAAGAAAAGAGGGTTGTCAATTCCGGAATATCCGGATTTCATACTTCTTTTCATTACAATGACATTCTTTGATTTAAGAAGTTCAAGTACAGGCATACCGTATATAGGACTTCCCGGATCGTCCAATGCCGACGGATTCACTACGTCGTTAGCCCCAACTACCAACACAACATCTGTGTCATCAAACATACTGTTGGCCTCATCAAGGTCTTTTAGTTTGTTGTAGGGCACGTCGGCTTCGGCCAATAATACGTTCATGTGACCGGGCATTCTTCCTGCTACAGGGTGAATTGCATAATTAACATTAACCCCCATTTTTGACAGAGTGTTGTCGAGTTCTTTTGCCGCTTTTTGGGCTTGTGCTACCGCCATTCCATAACCGGGAATTACCATCACATTGTCTGCATAGCGCAACAAAATAGAGGCATCATGTGCCGAAACTTCTTTAACTATACCATCAGTTTCACTATTTGAACTTGAGGAACTGCTTCCAAATTTCCCCACAATTACATTAAACAGGGATCTATTCATGGCTTCGCACATAAGAACGGTGAGGATAGTTCCGGAAGAACCTACCAAT
>JAOUKG010000006.1 GCA_029882725.1 Cyclobacteriaceae bacterium | reverse complement strand
CCGCGGAGTTGGGTGTGCGAGCCGAAGATATTGAGAAGTATGGGGCTGTTTCGGAAGAAGTGGTAATCCAGATGGCGGAGGGGGTGAGAAATCGACTGAAGTCGGAAGTGGGTGTGGCGATAAGTGGTGTGGCCGGTCCCGGAGGAGGAAGTCCTGAAAAGCCTGTTGGAACTGTTTGGTTGGCCTGTTCTGTAAATGGAAAGGTGAAGACCAAGCTTTTGAGTCTCGGAGATCGGGGCAGGTTGCTTACGATAAAAGTGGCAGGATTGGCGGCATTAAATTTAATTCGTATAACCCTGATTCAATCTCGTTAACCCGGATTTAATGCCGTTAAGTTAACTATCACTTGATTTTGACCCCCGTAGGGCGGTCACCTACTAATAACACCGTGTCGAAGACGCGGTGAAGTGATGTGATTATACAATCGACCCCTACCTTTAGGTCATTGGTACAGCTGAGAATTGGTAATTACTACAATTTTAATGCTGCTTTCCTCTTAACTTAACGGCATTAAATCCGGGTTTAGTAAGCTGTATTTTTGTAGAATAGCTCATATTTAGTGGATGACCAAACTCGAGAGACCTATAAGGTTTTCAAAACCATATAGGTCTTTTATGGTGTAGACAAAACATTCCGTCCCTACAGGACGGGGTGGAGATAACCTATCTGCCGTTTCTACAAACATGTAATCCCTACGGGATAAAAATCACCTTTACCTCTTAGTTGCAAACAGGGTATTATTGCCAACTTTCTTCGGGGACGAAATGTTAATAGTAAACCATTGTGTTAATGAACCGTATCGATAGGGGTGGAATGTTTTATCACGGCTTTAAAAATGATGAGAGGGTAGGAGCAAGGGTGTTTTCGGTACAAAGATCTCCGGTTTATAGATAAAGGTTGTTAGGTTGATTGGGGTTTGAAAATGGAGGACTGGTTATGGGGTTAAAAAAATTTGCTCTTTACGTTTACCCTTCCTATTTTTGCACTCCTTTTGAGCCGCCTGTTTTTTTTCGGCAGTTTGATAGTTTTTCTTCATAGAGTAAGGTTCACTGTATTTGATACCTGCTTTATGTTGTAAAAGGCCTCGTAGTTCAATGGATAGAATAGAAGTTTCCTAAACTTTAGATACAGGTTCGATTCCTGTCGAGGCTACAGATAACCCTCATGCAGTAATGTGTGAGGGTTTTTCATTGAAAAATGTATAAGGGTAGCACCTAAAATGTATAAGGGTAAATTTGTTTTTTGTCTTATTAAAATGATTGTTTGATGATATTATTAGAAATTATAAATGACCATTTTATTAAAAGCATCAGCTAGTCTTTACCCCGAAATTTTAAATAGATATCCTCACATCCCCACGTAATTTCACTTCTGATATCAATCTTCTTACAGCTTCCCTGATTAATTCTGATTTACTGATTCCCGTTGCTTTTCTAATTTCATCAAGTGCCTCTTGCATTGAATCGTCCATTCTGCAATAGACGATATCTTTCTTTTTCTCATTTTTTGATTTGTATGTGTTTATGATTGCCATTGTTTTGTATTTTAATAAATGTTATTGTGTAGGTCTAATGACCAGACATTTATAAATACTTGGGAATTTGAAAAAGGGAGAAATTAAATGTTTAGTTCAACTATTATGGGTTATTGCACTATACTTTAACAAATCTTTTGGTTCTTATACGAAGACAATGCACCAGCATTAATCACCGATGACCTGTTGGAGCAGGAGTATAACAGATTAGTAACTGAAGGTAAATTAGATTTGTTATTTGAAGCGGAACAACTGATGTTCGCTGGCACGGAATAAAGTTAACCACCCGAACCAAACCTTAACAAAGATCTCGATGATTCCCAAATGTCTTCCGTACCCCCATGAGGTATCTCTTGTGTTCATCACACACCTTTTCACCCTGTTTCAGTTTCTTGTTGATTTCCAATGCATTCTCAAAAATTCGATTGTACCTGAGCATAATATTGTAATTGCTTTCCAGAAGATTATACGAAACAAACACTTCTGGTGTTCGTAATCATTGGTACGGATTTAAAAAAATTATATGCCCTTGATATTCCTCCTTACCACCACCTACCTTGACCCTGAATTAAAAAAACAAAACACCTTCTTAACATTCCTAATCACCGTAATAATTGTACCCCCTGTGATGGTGTTCAAGATTATTAAAGGTGAACTATGAACACTCTATACTCTATGCTCCAACTCTATACTGCTTCATGCTGCCCCCAACCCCCTGTGTCCGTAGTACTTCCGTGAAGGACATTCCCCGCCATTGGGGTTCGGGGGAATCGGTGGTGGTGGGTGGTTGAGTTGAAAAATGACTATAAATTATTAATTGGAGTATTTGGGACTTGTACAACCAATATTGAAAAAAGTGTAAACCATAAAAAAAACGTAAACCAAGTTATAGCTGAAACGATACCTGAATATCCAATAGTTACAATATGTTCAAGCACAAAAATTATTGGGTAAGGTATAAGTAATAAATATTTTCTTTTCTGATTTATGAAGTTTCCTGTAAATAAATTAGTAAATATTATTCCGAAATTACCCAATACCCAACAAGCTACCATCAGAAATAAATGCTTACTTCGCCAAACATCTTCTGGATTCCATGATTTGACACCCAATAATAACCACATTATTCCAGAAGCAAACAATAAAATTGCTCCTAACTTAGGAATTAAAAATTTATTGACATTTAGATAAATTAGGATAGCATAAATTGACACAAAAGTTCCTATGAGTTTATAAAAAATTAAGGATATAAAATTCTTATCTTGAATGCCATTTAAATTAAGCTGTGTTAAACTTATTTCATTGAGTTCCTCAAGTATTTTTGGGTTGCTAATCACTATATATACTAAAGAACAGGTAAATGTTAAGGTAATCAGAATTCCAATATATCTTAAATAAAGAACCGCCATTTAAATATGTTTAATTAACTTTAGCCCAACATAAATTCCTAAAATAGAACCCATAAGAACTGCTATATTAGCACTGTCGAATTTGAATCGACCGTTTATAAAAATATCATAAAGAAAATAAACAGATACACATATCAATATAACACCACCTATCATTGTTTAAAAAACTTAATCATTCTTTTTTATCTTCTTCTTCTTCTGTTACCTCTTCAGATACCTCTTTACTTGTTTCTTCCCAAACCTTCAAATAATTCCTGAAGATATTGGCAGCTTTTTCGTCTAAATTCCCTGCTTTTACTGCATCATTTAACATTTTGCCAAACTCCCCAAATGTTAGTTCCACACCGAATTCAATTGCTTCACTTTTCCAATCTACATTTTCAGAGTCATATACAATTCTTATCCCTTTTCCCGTTTCATATATCATTCTACCAGCTCCAGTAATCTCAGGTTGTAGAAATACTTTTCCTGCAATTTCAATTCCTTCCCCCATTCCTTCCAAAGTTTCTGCACCTGAAAGAACAACGGTTCTTTCAATATTATTTACAGCATCTGCAACTTTTCCAGCATCACCGACAGTAGCCGTCAATTTATTTATCTCATTTTCTTGAGGATTTTGACTTTTAGGCACATTATCACCTGAAGTCCCTGTCACCAATCTTTGCATTGGTTCTTTAGCTGACTGAAAATGTGAAGCCATTTCAGTTAGCTTTAGTACTAAGTATACTTCAGCCTCCAGCCCCTCCAACTCCACATGTGCTGTCACCTTGTTCTCACTGAACGCATAAGGACTATTATAAACATACTTATCCGCCAACGGGTCAACATTGAAGAACCTGCCAATCTCTGGCATATGGTTTCGCCATTTGAACTGCACCCATCCTAAATCAAGGTCTTCAATTTTCTCTTGGTCTTGGAAGGTGTTGAATTTGTTCCTTAGCGAATCCCCTCGCTGCCCGCTGTTGAACGTCAGCCTTTCACCAGTATGTGTAATTCTGTAAACCATCAATGGTAAAGATAATTATTTTCAGGAAACCAACTTCAACAAAAATCACTGGTGAACTGTGAGCCCTCTATGCTCCATGCTCCCACTCTATGCAGATTTTCCTCCACACTGCCTCCAAACCCCTGTGTCCACAGCACTCCCTTGGAGGATATCCCCTGCCGTTGGGGTTTGGTGGAAACGGGGGGGTGTTATGGATTTTTTTCCCTTATAGAAGGCATTTGACTGTTTAAAACAAAATCGTACATTCTTAGTACTTCTTTTAACACCTCAAAATATTCTTCATTGCTTAATTTTATATCTTGTGAAATAAATAGTGTTTGATTTATTGTAGATTTTAAATCACTATAGTCTCCAATAAATAAACAGGATTTTGTTTTAATAACTATAATTGGTGTTATATGGCTTATAGTAAGTCCTACGGAATATATACCTTCCTTTTCTAATTTTCTATTTTTTAACAGTGACCTTACATAAATGTACTTTTTAATCTCCTCTTTACTTCGTTTTTCATGCGAATTAATTGATAGAATAGAATCAAGAAAAATATTTATTTCTTTATCAGAGAATATTTCAGAAATATATTTTTCCATAGAAATTTCTTGTGAATTGGTTTCTATAGCATAAGACAAAATTATTATTAATGTAAAAAGATAGTATTTCATCTGTTCTTATTTTGTTCCTCTTCTAAAATATCTTGGGAAACTTCGTCAGCCCTGTCTTCAACAGCATTTTTCCCTTGATTAGTATTAATATTGGCATTTTCTTCGGTTCCGTGTTGAATCTCATGTCTATTTAGTGCTGCACCTAAAGTTCTATCATTATTTGAGGCATGCTCTGTATAACCACCTTTTCCATCATTTAAACTAGGGTCATATACTTTTTGACCTGTAGAATTAACCCACTCCAATCCTTCTAACTCTCTTCCGTCAATAACCCTGTTCTCACTGAACGCATAAGGACTATTATAAACATACTTCTCCGCCAACGGGTCAACATTGAAGAACCTGCCAATCTCTGGCATATGGTTTCGCCATTTGAACTGTACCCATCCTAAATCAAGGTCTTCTATTTTCTCTTGGTCTTGGAAGGTGTTGAGTTTGTTCTTCAATGTATTCTCCCGTTTCCATGAGTTGATTTTTTCGTTTTGAAATTAAATATTATTACGTACAGTTAACCTTCAGGAAAGTACTCTGATAGAATTTACCTAAAAGCCAAATCAACAGTCTTTTTAGTCAGGTTTATATATCCATCCCAATAACATAAACCACCATCATTAATACTTATTATTTCCTTATTTAATCTATCAATAGCATCTGAAGATTTTAACTCGCAATAATAATTAAGAAACACAATCTTTTCCCCATGAATATCAATGTAACTTAAATATTGAAAATACCCTTTATTCAGATTAAGTACTTCATCATTCTTGGTTATATATCCTTCAGGAACATCAAATAGTTCTCTTACTCCAACCAATACTAATGAATCAACCACACTTTTTTCATCTTTATTTAAGTTATGTATCATATCTATTTTGAAAATTCTTTGAGTAATACTATCGGGAGTGAGTATATAATACTCATTATTTTGCACTTCATTTTTACATCCTAAAATAAAAATAAACACAACTAAATATATTCTCATGGCTTTTTATATTTCTTGGCAATTTCTCTAAACTTATCTGCTGCATAAGAATAAGTGCCACCATATGCATCATATTTATTAGCTAAATTCATACGTGCCATTGTTGTTTACTTTGTTTGAAGTACTACCCTGAGTTATCACTAATTCGCTCCCACTATGAGATGTTCTTGTTTGTTTTCTTTTTGTTTCACCATTTGCTCTGGCAGTTTTAGATTCATTTCCCATAATTGCTTTTTTCTCATCTAAATCTCCCCAAGTGGCATCTTTTGTCATATCATCCTTGTAGTACTCATCATGATATTTTTTATCTCTTAATCCATGAAATCCTTCATGTTCAAGTACGGTAGCTGGAGATAGAACCTCATTGTTTTCTGTCTTTAATCCTAATGTGGAATTCCAATGAATAACCCCATTATTGTACTGTGATTCTCCATCCGTATTCGCAACACCAATTCCTATTTCAGTATCGCATGCTATTTCTGCAAGAGCATCTCCACCCCCATTATTAACGTTATAGTGATAAGTAGCTAGGAAACTGACTACATAATCATTATCTGGTGCATCAGCACCATTTGAACCGTCAAACCGAAACGACTTTTGATTACCGTCTTCATCTTCATACCAAATCACAAAATAATTCCCGGTAGGGTCAACAAAAAGTAAAGGGTTATTAGCGGTATATGAATAAGGCGAATAATCAAAAAATGCATCCGCCATAACGTCCTGCACCATAAACCTCCCTATACTCGCATCATACATCCGTGCCCCATAATCCATCCACCCTAAATCCAGTTCATCCTGCATTTCTTTGCCGTTGTAAAGGTAGTCGTTCTTCTTGCTACCCCCTCGCTGCCAATCATTTAAACCAGTAAATGTTCTGCTGTTCACCATCTATGGTAAAGATAATGAATTTCAGGAAATAGGTGGTTGGGTTTTGTTTTTCTACTTTCCCAAATTTGGGAAGTGAGGTAATGAAATTACTGTGGGATGTGCAGGGGAGTCCTTTGGACTATGCTCTCACTCTCCACAGGAGTCCTTTGGACTATACTGTTTCATGCTGCCCCAAACCCCTGTGTCCACAGCACTCCCTTGGAGGACATTCCCTGCCATTGGGGTTGGGTGGCATGTGGTTGATGCTATGGTTGAAAACTATACACTTATAAACTCTTTAATGAAGAGAAATGTAGTAATGTAAAGGTTTTAAGGCTCATAAGAACTCCAACAATTAATAAGGAAAATCTAATCATTTTTAATATTTTTACTCATCTCTTAATTCACAATTAAAACCAAGTTTTTTACTTTTTTCGATAAAATTTAAAGCATCTGCAATATTCTCAAGTTCTAAACTTTCAATATGACCTTCTAAAATTCTGTTTACCATGTCAAAGGCACTTTTCAGTGACAATCCTTTTTCGACTAATAAATAAATAAACGGAATTGGTCTTGCTCCTTTATCTCTATCCCATGATGTGAAAATTATTGTTGCCATATATAATTTAATCTGGAATTCTATTAATTACCCACCCAAGATAATAAAACTCGTGCATTCATATACACAATCATAAGAAATGATGATTACTCTCCGTAAAAAGGTAGTTCAACCAATCAATCAATCAAGAAAGGAGTGAATACATTCCAACATCTATTATCCAAACAATATTCTGTACATAAATCAATGCCAAATCAAAAGATGTGGAACTAACAATCCCAAGCCGAAAATATTCAGTTTGGAAAATAAACCAATAATATAAATTTCAGATAATGGACTCACAATTAAAGACATTAAACGGAATCACATCATTGAACTATTGCCCTAGTCCACATTGAAGGAAAATCAGTAAAACCCTGTATTCATTTTAGTGTTACAAGCAGTACGGATACATAAGGTATTGAACGAGAAACACAGCGATGTTCGTTACCATATGGGAACAGTTATCTCATTAGGATATTAAATGCAAATGAATGGGAAAATTTACCCTTATTAGGATATAAAAAATCTTGGGAATTATTATATTGGAGATGTTAAAATCTCATGAGAATGCGTTTTGTGAAATTATTTATATTTTCATTATCACTTTTATCAGGAGTGTTATGTGGTTATGCTCAAGAGAGCATTGCTGATTCGTTAATGTTGAATTTCTCTCCTGTGTTGGGAGTCTCAGAAGATTCCATTGGTATTAAGACCCAGATAAATTACAATCCACGTGGATTTATTAACTTTTTGTGTTCTCTTCGTTCCCTTAATAAAGAGACGGGTAAATGGGAGTCATATCCCTTTGATATTGATACACCCAATTCAAAGGTTATGTTAACTTTCACTGACAATTCTTCAGTTGAATTGATGATGTTGAAATCTACCAATGATAATCCGTTTTTTAATTGTATTCCGATGACACAAAAAATCTTTAATAGACCCTATTGGGCAATTGAAAAACTTGAAAAAAACATGTTGAAATATCAACAAGAGGTAATTCTGATTCTGAAACAAAAAGAAATCAAAGCCATATCAATATATGGTAGTGATAAAAATTTACATATGATCACGTTTCTAATTTTCGATGAATATAAATCTTGGATTAAAAATGAGTTAAATTAGAATTATATAATCAAAATATGACTTGGAATGAGAAATAAGGTGTTCGGTTTTTATATAGTACTATTTACAATATATTTTTCTTTACCAATTATTATTGAGTCGGTGCATCCTATGTTTATATTGTCTACATTCTTATATTTTATGATTATGTTCTTTACGAATAATTTCTTTTATGCCATTGTTGGACAAGTTCTACAAGTGCTTGTGCTTTCTTACTTCTTATACAATTTAACAGTTGATGTATTACGATATTTTAAAGATAAATTGAGTGATTGAGTGTTATATCTCACAACGAACAATATTAAAATTCACACAAACCGTTCCCAACAAAAACACAACATCCCTTTCAAATCCTCGTCTGCCCAATTGCAACCCTTCAACACCAATGGCTTTGTTTCGTATGATTCTGGAATGCTATGGTGCAATCGGGTTTTTGGGAATGGAAAAATGAATGGTTGAAAACATGGTGAAAATATGGTAATGTATGGTGTGATGTTATCTTAAATTGTAATTCATATTCAACATAAGTATTATATATACCATAACGTAGTCAGGCAATATATTCTTTCATATGGTAACTTTATACATGCAATATTTATACACGCAATTTTTCAAGCAAAAAGTTCAAGTAACAGGTGAGCTTCTTAAATTTTAGAGACTGGAAAGTATGAGTGTTTTTCCAACCAGAAAGGAAATAATTGTAAAATTAGAAATGGAAATTCTACATGCTATATGAATATGGAAGAACTGCTGATATAGATATATCTGGATCTCAGAATAAAGTGATAATTAATATGCAACTAACGAGAAAATATTTTATTGAAGAAGAGCAGATAAAAACGTTAGCAGCTTTAATATGTTTTTCTCTTCGCAAAGAGTTAGAAGTTATTTCAATGATTGCTTTTTCGGTAACTTCCAATGTTTTTACTGGTGTTTATAATTTTGCTTTTTCAAAATACATGCTTCATATAATAAACATGAAGTTAGCAGAGAACCCTATCTTTGTTAAGAATCTGAAGTATATTTATAATAATATGAGTTTAGTAAAGCTTAAAAGCTTCAATCAGGTAATAGAGCAGATTAATTCTGTGGAAAAAGGATTAATCACAAAAGATACATTTGTTGGACTTCTCGAAGAGTTTTCTAAAACCTGTGATGCGAAAAGCGATGTTTATCAAGAGTTCAGATATTTTAAAATTGGTGCATTTTTCGAAGCAACTGGTATTGACAAGAAACACATTCTTGTATTTTATAAAAACTGTGGGTTAGATGTACCTATTGACTAAATTAAACAGATATGATGAAAACCAAATTCTTATTGCTAGTTTTTATTTCTGTTTTTACTTCAGAAATACATGCACAATTTGATTGTCTACAATTTGAAAGACATTTTAAGAAAAATAGGCAACTAAAAAATGATTCTTATTATCATGATTCATTTTTAGATATCATACCTGAAGAAAGAATAGATGTTATTGATTATGATTTTCAGACAGAAGGATTTTATTCAATTGCGAAATATACTTATGAGAAAAACTATTATTTCATTATTGGAGCAATAGATGGAAGCGGTGAAGGTGGCATATTATTTTATCTTATTTATGCTCTTCATGGATGTTCGGAGATAAAGGTTGCGGAACTATCATACATAGGTTACGAAGAAAATGTAAAATACACGTTCAAGGATAATATATTGAAATGGAACACATTGGATATGAAAGATGTGGTAATTGATGAAATTAAACTGAAGTTAGACTGATCACCATATGTCAAGTTATTTATGAAACCACTATTTAGTTCAACTGTTACAATTTTCATCATCCTTTATCTGTCAGGATGGGGCGAATTCGATACTTACCCTCCAACTAATCAACAGAATTTAGCCGATACAACGATTTTTGTCGATTTTTATGATGTGGAAATCATTGATACCATCTCAATTTCAGAGAGTAGTTGGGTATTATTTTCGGGTTATCCGACAGATAATTTAGAATCAAATATTGCATTGTATATTATAAAATCAGATGTTGACCTTCATGCAGGTGAAAGTGTAAAATTCTATAGTTACCCGAGCAAAGTCTATGATTATGAGGATAAATCATTAATATATGAATGCAATGTATATATCGGAAATTGTCTAAGCAAGTATGAAAAATCAATCGTATGGGTGCAGAATGAATTGGGGGATGATGGGAAATTTCATCAAAGTATTTTTACTGTAAATTTTACAGAAAGTGGCATTGAAGAATTCCTGTCTGAATATAATAGTGGGACTATTCAACAGATTGAAGATTTAGTGGAGTTGGGTTTTTGTAAAATGCTCCCTCAGGTGGATTTAACATCAGAACCATAATTGTTAATTTGAATCCATTTTTTTAGGATTTAAATACTTAATCAATGAACAGACTTCGAGTAAATACAAACCGTTATTTCGCTTCCGTCATAATTTTAACACTTTATGATTCTATAATGAATGTTATTTTATTAGATATGGCTGACTATGAGTTGTTTAGTTATATTTTTGGTGGTGGGCTTATTTTTTATGGTATTCTTTACTTGATATTAATGGTAACTGAGCTTTTAATGGGTAATCACACATTTAGAACCTTTCCTCTTATTTTAACTTTTCTTCTGATGGAATTATTATTGTTTTCATTTTCAGGAGAATGTTTACTTCAATCAATAGTCCAAGAGGAAAGTATTCATCTTTTAATAATGTTTCATCTCGTACCACTGTTTGTGAATTCATTTGTTGTACTTTACAGAAACACATCATTCAAGTTGTTTGAGAAATATCTTGATTAATATGGGTAGTAAGCCCTTGTTTTCCTAACCATGAGCCATATGTATTTCTTCGAGGACGATGGAAGGTTTTATTGGGTACGGTACAAAAACCGGAGCAAGTGCCCAGCCCATTCCGGAATTCTGAAAATCTATTTATTTGATTAAAAATATGCCCTTCTCATATATAGACCAAGAAATTATCAAAAATTTAACTGGACATTCGCAACCGGAACAGGGTGGGCAGGCTTACCGGAATTTGCAACTTGAACAATTTCAGTAAAAAACTATCCGATAAAATTTATGATTTGAAACAGAAAGAAGAACCTGACCACAGACCGAACTTCAATGGTACGAGCTTTTTCCATTTCAAAATATCAGTTAAGATACAATCAGAATCTTAGCAATAGTGCTATATGATCAAAATTCCTTAGTTTGTCCTCTTCTGTAAAAAATACCTTTCCACCTTTTTCTATAACAATTTCAACAATTTCATCCACTGCATCAGGTACCAGAGTACATTTTCCTTTGGGTGCCTGCAGATAAAGCGTTGGATCTCCATCACATAAATAAGAGGTTTGGGTATAGTCTTTTTCAACTAACAGCGTTAAGCCCCTGCTTTCATGTGCAGCAGTCCAAACTTCCTGAATGCCTTTAGCGAGTTGTTGAAGCGTGTCTTTTTCAGTAAACTCATTAATTTTATTTTTTATTTCTTCGTTTTGATGTTTTATGAGGCTCTCATAGGCTTTTTTCTGAAGTGAAAAAAGATCCCCTTTTTTAAAGGATCCGATTACTTCGCCATCTATTTTTTTAGCAAGAGTTGACTGTGATTTAAATTCTGCAATCAAGTCTTTAGCCCCGGCTAAAATTAACGCTTGGTGATTTTTGTTTAAGTAGGTTGTCAAGTGCGAACCGGCTTCCTTGAAGAACGACTCTATTCTCATTTTTATAACGGCACTTTTATCTTTTTCAAATCCTTTTTGTGCAAATCCATACGAAGTTCCCCTGGTGGCTCTTTCGTATTCGTATTCTTCTTCGTACTTCATTGGGAAGTGTCCATCTTTTATTTCCATAAAATGATCGCCCTGAGCAGTATACAAGTGGACTTCTTTTTTGCCCAGTGCCAACACATAATATGGGGCCATCAGTTGCTTCAGATAATAGAGGTCGCGAGTTTCAAAATTTTCATCCAATAAAACTTTCTCTTTTACTGAAAACGGAAACTGAATTAATTCTGAGACATTCGGAGATATAAAAATGCCAATACCATTTAGGGAAACATTTGGATCGAACTCAGCAGCGAATGAGTCAAGTTTGGCCAGCATGTGTTCAGAAATACCTGGATCAATTTCTCTCCTTTTTATTATTGATACCCCTCTTTGAATGGCTTTGCGAAAGAGTTCGGCATTCAACATCCTTTGGGGTGAAAGTTTATGTAGAGGAATTATAACAGATAAACATGGACCCTTTTTTTCTGAAAAAAGAAGATCTAAAATTTCAATTGTCATGGCAGTAATGTTTGATTAAAACTACCAATAACCTCACACTTTTTTGATGACCTAGGTTAGAGGAGGCAATGATTTTTATCTCTGGTGGAGGGTGTCTATCTTTTTAGGGATTTTGTTGGGAGAGCTAAAATCCTGCCTTTTAAGAGAGAGTGCTATTTATTTAGGCAGTTGTAAGATTCTTTTAAATACTATTAGATTGAATGATTAGTGCCTGCTGAAAAACTAAATCATTTGGAAACAAACATTCCGTCCCTAACGGGACGGCGGAGGAAGATAATCTATTGTTTCTACAAACATGTAATCCCTACGGGATAAAATTCACCTTTTCAAGAGTTGTAATCAGCAACTTTACATCCTCAAATTTTCGCAATTGTATAAACCGGGTTTGTATTATTTATTTAATAATAAAGTTGTGGGCGGTTGAAATGTCATTGTAATTTTCACCATTTTATCGTCTCGTAGGGACTTTAATATTTGTAGTAAACCATCGAAATAGTGAACCGTCCTGTTAGGGACGGAATGTTTTATTCTATTTTTATGTGTAAAAATTGAACTTTTCCCTCTCCATTTAAAATCTCTTTTATTCATTCAAAACCTTATAACCGATATAGAGTTGAATGGAAGAGGGGATAATAGTTGTCGGGTAAATAATTATGTTCTGATATGAAGAGGGAATGAGGGTGAGGAAAAAGCAACAGATTGATATTCAATCACAATCAGATGGAAGTAGTAATCTTTATTTTTTCAATATAATACACACAAGTAAACTCAGCTAAACCTGATCTCTCTTTTCTATAGTTAACCACCTTGGTCTTGAACTAACTTCATGCTTAATTAAAATTAATTTGATGTCACGTATTTTATAGGATTCACTTAAATTAAAAACAAAATAACTCAATTTAATTTGTTGCCTCTTAATGATATATTAGTGTTTATTAATATCGTTTTTTGAATTATTATAACTAAAGTAATGGCTGAAATGACAAGTGCCGGTATGAAAAACCAAAACATATTTAACTCAATTTTATAAACAAAGTTATCCAGCCATTTGTTAATTAAAATATAAGCCATAAATGAGGAAATAATAGATGATGTTACAAATGCTATATAAAACTTTTTTTGTAATGAAATGATAAGATCTACAAATGTGGCCCCGCACAACTTTCTTATCATAATTTCCTTTGTGTAGTGTTCTGTATTAGAGTTTAAAAATGCAATCAATCCAATAGACATTAATATAATGCTTATTATACTTAGGAGCATTATTTTAGATTTGAAGTCAGTTTCTGATTGATTTATGTTTGAAAAATTTTGTTTTAAAAAATGATAGTTAAATGGAGCAGATAAAATTTGCGATTTCCACTGAGTTTTTAATTGTTCCAATAAAACAGGAAGGGAAGTGGATTCGTTTTTTAAATAGATCACTCTGTCATAAGTGTTTTCTGATATATTAAATAGTGCAATTGGTGCTATAGAATATTGGTAGGATTGGAAGTGAAAATCGTCCACAATCCCAATAACTGTAAAAGGATTATTATTTCTGCTAAAATAAATATTTTCACCTAAAATTTCTTTCGTTGTTTTACCTAAAGATGCAACAGCTGAGGAGTTTAGGATAACTGATAAACTATCGCTTGGATTTCCGCTAAAATTTCTGCCCTCAAGAATATTCATTCCAAGAACAGGTATAAACTCTTGGTTAACTTTGTTTACATAAGTTGCAATATTTTCGTTGTTTTTGAATTTAATAAAATCTTTAGCCATATTTTCTAATATATTGAATTGTGAAGTAGCTACTGATCCGTAATTATTTATTTTGTTTTTATAATTTATCCATTCCCCTTGTTCGATGCCTACAGAACGGTACATAGTTATGGTATTATTTATAGATAAACCCGAACCTTGTTCATTGATATGCTGTATTTGTTTGTTTACTATAAAGAATAAAATAAAGAAACACAAAGAGATACTCACCTGAATGAAAATGAGAAATTGTCTAAAAAAATCAGACTTACGCATTGATGTTTTTCTGCTTATAATTACTGCATGACTAAAAGGAATATTTATTGATTTAATAATTCCGGAAAATACACCTAAAATCAAGGATGTAGATAAGAATATATAAGTGTTTGAAAGGAATAAATTTAACGAAAAGTTTAATTTATGCAAAATATTTGTTGAAGTGGTATATAGAGTAATATAAACCAATAATAAAGCAATTAATGTTGACGTAAGATAAAAGAATATTTCTTCTGCTATATTATACAGAGTAAATGTTTTTTTGGTGGCACCCAAGTATTTTCTTATGGTCAATTCCTTAACTCGTAAATAAGATTGGCCAATGTTAAAATTCACGGTATTTACAAAAGTGAGGAGTAAAACAACCAGGCCCGTAATAGAAAGAACATATAAATACAATTTATTTTCTTTGTAACTAAAGTCAAAAATATAGTTGTAATCAAAAAGTAAATTGTCCAGCCTTGATATATTCCATTTGTAACTATCTTGATCAAAATGTTGAGATAAAATAGAAGTGGCAAGCTGTTGAGCTTCGTCCTCATTCAAAATGTTTTTGGTTTTATAATACACATTGAAGGCCGGACTTGGTATATTCCAATGAGGTAATGTTGCTCCACTAATTAATAGGTTGAATTGTAAATGTTGGTTTTTGGGTAAATCGTCAATAACACCAACAACTTTCAAAATAATGGTTCCACGACCATTATTTAATTTGATCTCTTCTCCCAAAATATCAGTTTTTCCAAAATAATTGGAAGCTTTTGATTTGGTTAAAATAATCGAATTTGGTGAATGTAGGTTGGATGGCAGGTATTTATCGAATGAATACTCGAACATATTGAAAAAGGAGGAGTCATAATAAAGGATTGAACCCTCACTATACATATTATCACCAATTGAGATGTTCACTTCATAATTTGGCTGAAAGAAAAACTTAGTCGCCTGTGTTATTTCTGAGG
>JAOUKG010000401.1 GCA_029882725.1 Cyclobacteriaceae bacterium | reverse complement strand
CGCCCCGATGAGCTCAATGAATTGCTGGAGAGTTTATATGTTATATCAGATAAGCCTTTTGAAGTAATTGTGGTTGAAGATGGCTCAACAATTTCGGCAAAAGAGGTAGTTGAAAAACACAAATCCAAGTTGGATATTCTCTATCTGGAAAAAGAAAATACGGGGCAGGGATTCAGTAGAAATTATGCTTCAGAGTATGCAAAGGGAGAATATTTAGTGTTTTTTGACTCAGATTGCCTTATTCCCGAAACCTATTTCCTTCAGGTTGTGAAAGCGATGAATGAAGGGAAATTAGACTTTTGGGGAGGCCCGGATGCCAGTCATTCTTCTTTTTCAAATTTACAAAAGGCTATAAATTACACTATGACAAGTGTTTTCACTACAGGAGGAATTCGGGGTGGGACAAATCATGCGGGAACTTTCCAGCCACGAAGTTTTAATATGGGTATTAGAAAAAGCCTTTTTGATGAGCTTGGTGGATTTTATCAAACCAATATGGGAGAAGATATTGAATTGAGTACAAGGTTAATTAATAAAGGAGTTAAACCTACATTATTGGAAAAAGCCTTTGTATATCATAAAAGAAGGAACACATTGTTGTCATTTTTAAAACAGACCTATTCTTTTGGGAAGGGAAGGATTTTGACAGGACGTAAAAATCATGGAGGAATTAAGATTTTTCATTGGTTTCCCTCAGTCTTTTCAGTAGGTGTTTTGATTACCATATTAACTCTTTTTCTGTTTCCATTCATTGGAAAACTGTTTGCAGGGTGTTATATCTTTTATTTTGTTCTCCTTTTTTTTGGTAGCCTGATTTCTGAGAAAAGTTTGATTGTAGCAGTTTTATCGATGGTTACAGGATTTACTCAATTAGTTGGATACGGTTTTGGGTTTTTAAAAGAGTGGACTCGTTCTTGCAGTGTTTTAGGTAACTCACATTAGGGATATAGATTTTACCGACAAATACGGTTACTAATCTTTTAAATGTGTAATCTATTCGAACTTGTACGTTATAAACACTGATGCGAAAGAAATTTATAGGAATGGTCATCCTGATCCTTTTGGGCGTGGGTATAACCGGGTATTTTGGTCATAAAACCCTTTTAGAGTTGTTGAATACAGTGAAAGAGGAAAGTATTCCTAATCAACACCTGCAAATCACTCAAAATATTCTATTTGATCTTCAGATTGCGGAAAATAGTATCAATACGTATATATTGACTAAAGATCCTGACGATTTGGTTGATTACTCCCGGACACTTACTACCATAGATAAGCAGTTGGAAGAGGTATTTTCATTTCACCTCGATGATAGGGAATATCAGCAGCAAATTATGTTACTCAGGAACGTTATTGAGAAAAAGTATTTGCTCATGAGTCAATTTATCGAGCTAAAGAATGATACTTCTACTGAGGCTGTTTTTAATAAAGTTTTTAGTGAATACGATCGTTTGCAATCAGAGTCAGATTCAATAGATCTTGCGGAATTCTCAAAAGATACCCTAGGACATTCAGAAAAAAGAAGAACTAAAATATTGGGGAAGCTTGTAGAAAGGCTACGGGTTCATTTTTCTGCCCTTTCCAAAGATACTTTAAAGCTTGAGACAACTCAGCTTTCCGAGCCTTCAATTGCAGACATTATTCAACAAATAAGAAAGGGACAACGAGTGGAAAGTAGCCGGTTGGCCCTGGAGGAATTGAAACTAATTGAACAAGACAAAAGATTAAAGAAGGCAATTAGTGAGATAGTAACAAAATTGGAAAAAATTGAGGAGAAACAATCAGCCCAAAGGGCTGAAAATGCCGAGGTAATTTACACGAAGTCTGAAACCATTATCTCTGTGATATTCATTATTTTTCTTGTTGTACTTGCAATACTGGTCTTAATTATCCTCAATGATTTGAATCAATTGAAAAACAGGCGGATTCAATTGGAGATTGAGAGAAAAAAGGCAATCAAACTAGCGGATGCGAAAAGTGAATTTTTATCGAGAATGAGTCATGAGTTGAGAACTCCTTTAAATTCTATTATTGGTTTTAGTGAACAACTCAGGTCCAGAATTCAACTACCTGAAAATCTCCAATTAATTGAACCTGTAGTCTTTGCTTCCAAACATTTACACACTATTGTAAATGATATTCTGGATTTTTCTAAGATTGAAGCGGGTAAACTTGAATTTGAAAAAATTGCATTTCAACCAGCTCATGAGGTAATTCAGGTTATTAATCTTTTTGAACAAACAGTATCAGGAAAAAACATTGAACTGATTTCAGAAATTCAAAGCAATAAAGAAAGGATAGTGACAGGAGATCCGGTTCGTTACCGTCAGGTGTTGATCAATTTGATAAGTAATGCGGTGAAATTTACTGAGACAGGTACAGTAAAGGTGAAGATTGAATACTTAAATGACAATGAACTGATTACTTCGGTATCAGATACGGGGATTGGAATACGCTCAGAAAAGTTGGATTTGATTTTTGAGTCCTTTTCTCAAGCAGAGACTAATACTACCCGAAGATTTGGCGGAACTGGATTGGGTTTGAGTATTTCAAAGCGAATTGTCGAACTTCAAAAAGGGAAAATTAAAGTAACCTCTGAAGAAGGTAAGGGTAGTTTATTTACTTTTTCACTTCCTTTTAGTCCTGGTAAATTCCATAGTAGTGAGATCAATTACGTAAGGCCGATGTTTTCAGGTAAGAAGGTATTGATAATAGATGATGAGGAGTTTAATTGCCGTTTGTTTTCGATGATGTTAGGGGGAATGGATATGGAAGTGAGAACTTCGAACAAACTGGATACAACGCTTTCTGTCTTAAAAACATTTCAGCCAAATATAATCTTTATGGATATCAATATGGCAGATATAAATGGACATGATTTATTGAAGAGGATTAGGAAGGATCAACTAGTGTCACTTAAAGTGCCTGTGATTGCAGCTACAGGTGGTGTTTCGGAAATAGAATTAAAAGAAATTGAATTGTCAGGATTTGAAGGGTTTTTGGAAAAGCCTTATGTCCAGGATAAGGTCGAACATATACTTTGGCAATTTTTCTCGCAAACAGGTAATACAGATTTAGGGATTTTGGATGGAGTACCTGTTAACCTTGATGAAGGTATAAAAGAACTTTTAAGGATCTCAGGTGGTTCCTCCGAATTTGTGTTGGATTTAATGGAACTTTTTAAGAAAAGCTTCGAAAAAGATTTAGATAAAATTGAATTTTTCTTTAAAAATGAAGATTATGAAATGGTTCGGCAACGAGCTCACGCCTTGTGTTCTTCAGCAAAACAATTAAAACTTAAAAGTTTTTATCTAACTCTAAAAAGAATTGAAACTTTTGCCTCTGAGAGTTCAAGACTTTCTAAAAATGAAATTGAAATTGATATTAAATTACTTCATGAATACAGGCAATTATTGATTCCGGAAATAGAAAGGAAAATTGAAATTTTCAAAAAAAATATGGCGAAAAAAATATAGAGTTTTAGAAGTATGTTATTTTCTTAGATGTAAAAAAAAATAGTTTTTAATTATCATTGTTACCTACTTTCATAAAATATCTTTTAATATTTAATTAGAGCCAGATATGCCGAAAAGTTAAAGTATTTAGGAACGAACATTCTATTCCTGACATGACGGGATGAAGATAATTTATTTTTCTGCAAAAAATCCCTTCGGGTTGAAATTTGCCTTGTAAATATAACTCTGCAAACTTCATATTTTCTTGCTTTTTGTGAAGAGCACTCCCGTTTTTTCTTTTTTTAGTAGCTCTTAATAATCTATACAAAGCATTAATTATATGATAGAATATTTCATAAACGCTCAAAAATAAATACCTAAAGTTAGGTATTTATTGAAAATTTTATTGAGTGTATATTTGTTGAATAGTTGCAACAATGAGATTTTTTATAATAATATTTTTTCTGATAAGTGTTCACTCTCTTTTTTCGCAAAAATTAGCTCCTT